>JAFANO010000201.1 GCA_019232645.1 Planctomycetaceae bacterium
GACCTACACGATCGACCTGTTCCACGACTCCTCCTATGTGCCCGAGCTGGGCCTGACTTCCGACGCGTTCGAGTGCATCAACTACCGCTTGATCGAGACCGTCGCCCGGGCCAAGGACTATCGCGCGGTCGTCTACCAGATGGGCAACTCGCACTATCACAACTTCATGTATGAGTCTCTCCTGGCCCATCCTGGGGTGTTGACGCTCCACGACTTCTGCCTGGCGGGCTTCTACCTGCACTACGGGCACAAGCTCGGGCTCGGCCGGAAGCTCATCCAAGACGAGCTGCTCGCGTGGTATCCCGGGCGGGCAGATGAGATCGAGGCCGTGATGGCGTCGACGCCGAACGGGGACCTCGCGGCCGAGTGCACGCGACGGGGCTGGTACCTGAACCTCCGGCTCCTCGGCACACCGAGCCGCGTGATCGTGCATTCGCCGTGGTGCGTGGAGCGGGTGCGGGCGACTCACCCCGAGCACGCCGCGCGGATGGTGGTGATCCCGCACGGCATGCGGTCACGCCAGCTCTCGGAGGGGGAGCGGGCGGCGATCCGCGACCGGTTCGGGATCCCGCGCGCGGCGCTGATGATCGCCAGCTTCGGCTTCATCCACCCGGACAAGATGAGCACCGAGGCGCTCGACGCCTTCCTGGAGGTGGCGCGGGCCGACGGATCCGCCCTGTTCGTCTTCGTCGGCGAGGACGCCGACGGCGGGGTCGTGCGGCGCCACGCCTCGGCGCTGGGGCTGGGAGATCGGGTCCGCTTCCTCGGCCGGCGGTCGATCGCCGACTTCGCCGACCTGGCCGCGGTCACCGACCTGGGCGTCAATCTCCGACGCCCCCCCACCAATGGCGAGACCTCGGGCGCGCTGCTCTACCTGCTGGCCTCGGGCGTGGCGACGATCGTGACCGACGTCGGGACGTTCTCGGACTACCCCGACGACGTGGTCCGCAAGGTCGGCTGGGAGTCGGGCGGCCTCGATGGCCTCCGTCGCGCGGTGCTTGAGCTCGCCGCCGACCCTCGGGCGCGCGCGGTGCTCGGCCGCGCCGCCAGGGAGCATGTCCGGGTGCACCACGAGTGGCCCCATGTTGCGGAGATGTATGTCGACGTGATTGAACGCTGGTACGCGGAGCGGTCCGCCGCGCGGGAGCGCCGCCGATGTCGGCCGCTCGGCGCCGCGCATCCCATGGCGTCCTGAACGCACGGACGTCCCATTCCCCAGACGGAGCGGGTGACTCGATGAAACGTCTCGTCAAGACCGGGCTCAAGGCGTTGTGGCGCGGCACGCTGCCGATCCGACGGCCGCTGATGGCCAAGTTCGAGGCCTACCTCGCGCGCTGCCTCCGCCCCACGGAGCGATTCCTCACCGAGGAGACGAATGTGCTCATGGACCACGTCGTGCGCGAGCTGGTCCGGCTGCAACGCCAAGTCGAGTCACTCCAACTGGCGATCGAGGAGCTGACGCCCGCGCAGGAAGACCCGGCGATCGCGGGCGAGATCGCCCCGGAGGCCGAGCACCTGAAGGCCGGTTGAGCGTCGCCCCCGGCGAGGGCCGGATCGGTGCGGCTCACGTCCGGACCAGAGCCCCGTCCTTCGACGCGCCGGCCACTCGAACCGCTCGGCTCTGTGAGTCGGTGAATGAGCAATCCCCTTACCTCCTCGTGACATCACGGATCTTAAAGTCCGACATGGAGAAGGAGAGGGCACGGTTGTCCTCGGGATACGGCCTGATGGGCGAACCCCCGGGGCGGATCTCCACGATATTCTGGCCGGGGGCGAGTGTCAACTCTCGCTCGAACCGAACGGGTCTCCGCCTGGCGTTGATCACCGAGCGCGAGGTCCCGCAGGCGAGGACCAGCGGCGCATCCCCCTCGCTCCGCAACCGCATCGAGACTTTGACCTTGAGCGACTCCCCGGTGACGTTGTGCAGGACGAGCACGCCCCGCCGATCGCTCCACCGTCGCCGGGTGTCGCGATTGGCATCGACCTCGAGCCCGTCGTAGCCGTCGCACCACGACGCCAAGATGGGCCCGATCATCGGGGTCAAGGAGTTCGGATCGATCCTCCCCGCCTCCGCCGCACCGCGTAGGGAGAACAGAGCCCAGTCGCGGCCCGATCGGACGAGCGAGAGATCGCTGCCCTGGAATTTTTTCAACGAGCCGTCTGCCCCTCCCGTCGGCGACACCGTCCGGCCGACGAGCATCACGGCCGGGTCCCCTCCGACCCGGAACAGGCTCGGGTGTCTCACGAAGAATCGGATCTCTCGGCTTTCGCGCGGCTCCGGAGGCTGGGGCCGCCCCTCACCGTCGCGAGCCGGTTCCGGAGAAAGCACGACGTAGCCGGACTCCTTGCCCAGGCAGACGTCGCGCACCAAATAAGTCGGGGTGGGGGTCGCGGGCTTGGAAGGCGTGTTGCCGGCCTTCGCGTGGAACCAGCAGAGCCACTTCACCGGTGTCATCGGGACCGTCTCCAGCACCTTGCCGCAATGCATGGCGTAGAAGTACCGGCTGTGGGCTTCGTCGTGCCAACCCGGATAGCCGTTCGACAGGAGAACCACCGAGTGCTCGGGCACGTTGTCCAGCAGGCCCGCGTGCAATGCCGTCTCGAGGTTCCACCGATGGGGGTTCAAGCAGCCCAGCATATTGCCGACGACGGGGTTGTATCTGGGGGAACACCGGGGTATCTCCAGGACGTCGACCACGACAGTGTTGGCCCGGTAGGTGAGGCCAGCGATGACGGCGACCAGGATCGCCATGGCGATGCGCGCCCGGCGGCGGAGCGACCCGCCCGGCCTCGTCGCCGACAGCAAGGACCACGCCCCGACCGCCAGGAGGAGCCCGGCGCCGAAGTACTGGAGATAGATCGGAGTGTATGGGATTCCCGGCCTGATGATCTTCTGGTGGCGGACGCTGAACGAGATCAGCGCGGCGGGGAGCACGCCGAGCAGCAGCCCGAGCAGGGCCATCAGCCTGATTCGGCCCACGGGCGGATGTTCGTCGGCCTCGGACGGGAGGTGGCGGAGGCACGCCAGGCAGGCCGCAAGCGTACCGATGAAGACCGTCACCCCGCCCGCCGTTACGAGGAATCGGACCACCGACACGAGATCCCAGGCGCGCGGATAGAGGCTGGCGGGGTCCGCGAGGTAGTAGCTCAAGGGGAAGGCCGATGACGTCTGACTGGCCAGGGTGGAGAGATACTCGACGGGGTCCTTATTGATCCGATTCAATTCGACCAGGGGCCCGACGTCGCTCACGAAGAGCCGGCGGAGCACGGCCGACGCGAGGACGCCGAGCACGCTCGGGACGGCGAACGGCAGCGACGTCAAAACCCTCGCCGACCAGGCGCGCCTGGCGTACCCGATCAGGACGAGATGGACGATGAAAAAAACATAAGTGAATTCGTACAAAAGTAAAACGCAAACGTGGCTGGCGACGCTGAGCACCATCCAGCGAGCCCTGCCGGTCTCGAGGTAGATCTGCAGTGCCAGCAATGAGATGAAGAGGCCTGCGGTGAGCGCCTGGAGCAAGCCGAAAAAGGCGAGGATCGGATCGAAGGAAGTGCGGAGCTGGAACAGGGGGAAGACGAGACACACGGCGAAGGCGGCGAACGCCGCGCTCTTGCTGATCCGCCGGACCAGGAGGGCGAACAGCCCGACATTGGACACGACACCCGCGACCACCATCGCCTTGTGCACGACGGGGGTCTGAGCCAGGATGAACCACGATGCGGTTTCTACCATCTGGAGCGGGTAGAACCGGCCGCCCTTGATCGAGTCAATGATTATTGTCCATATATATTCGGGTAAGCTATACCCCTCGATCTTGAACACGCCCGGCAGGATCGACTGGACGACGTCGTCGCAGAAGTAACCGGTCCTGAGCAGGGGCGACAGGAAGAACGCCACCAACCCCAGTAAGAACAGGTGACACCGGAGCTTTGCGTTCGTCGCGACGAGCTCGAGAAGGCACATGACGAGACCTCGCCTTCGGGCACCGATTGATCCCCGCGTGGCCGACGGCCCACGCCTGATGACATCGTCCTTCCATCCAAGGCCCCTTTCGGGGCTGTGAAAAGCGACTTCCCGGATCGCCTCTCAGAAGCGGACCGTTCCTGCATTTCTCCCCGCGATCGGCCTCTCAGTCGGCTTGATCCGGAAGACCTGGAACGAATCATTACGGAAGGCCTGCTGGCTACCCCGCTGCTTGAGCCAGTCGGGTTCCTGGCCCGGCATTGAGCCCCGATCGAAGAGGATGAGGACGGTCCTCCCGGCCCAGTAGTCCTTGATCTTCCCTTCGCGGAACAGGTCCTCGACCTCGGCCATCCGGACCGGGAAGTTGGGCGTATTGAAGACGTGTCCCACCCACGACCGGAGTGGAGTGTAAACCGATGCCAGATAGCCCAGATAAGGATCTCGCGTCAGGAGCAGGGAGCCTCGGTTCTCGGGCCCGCTCATCCACTCGAAGAGGTCATCCATGTCCGACGAGATCCGGAAGCCGGTGGGCGACTGGACACAGAGGGCCTCTTGCTCACGGCGGCCGAACCTGAGGGCGATCTGCGGAAACCGGGCGAGCCAAAGAGCATTGTCCAGCACCAGGATCGCGACCAAGAGGGTGATCCCCAGGGCCCCCGGCCCGATCCCCAGGCGCCTCGGGAGCGCAGCGAAGAGGGTGATCAGTGTGTTCGCCCCCATCAGGAAGAGGGCCATCCACTCGTATCCGCGGGTGAAGTGGAGCGGCTGGATCGGTCGGATGGCGAACTCATGGTTCGCCATCGCGAAGGCGACCAGGAACCAGACCAGGAAGAGCCGGTTCCGCGGGGTGGCGAAGTACCGCCTTGCCAACGGATACCGGCGGAAGGACCAGGTGGCCAAGGAGCCAACCAGGATGTAGGCGGGCACGAAGCTGCTCGCCTCGAGCAGCCAGGGGATTTTCCAGGCCTCCATGAGTTGGCGGTGCTCGTCGAACCCCCTGAGGAACACGAGATAGTAGGCGCCGTGGAATGCCAGGATCCCGACGAGGGTGACGAGAAACCGTCGCGGGATGACTCGGCTCCGGAGGAACTCAACTTCCAGGAACGCCCAGGCGACCAGGATGGCCAGCAGTTCTGCCCCGGTGAACGGGTGACTGATCGAGGTGAGCAGGGCGAGGACCGCCGCCCGTCGAAGCCGACGCTTGCAGATGCAGAGGATCGAGCCGATGAAGAGGGCGTGGTAGAGGGCTTCGGTCGGGAAGATGAGGTTGCGGCCGAAGCTGAGGAACCACCACCCATCGCCCGGGTCGAACGCGAAGAGATCGAGCTGGTCGAGGGTCCCCCGGGTCACCAAGGAATGTGCCAGCCCGGCCAGGACCAGCAGCCCCCCTCCCCAGAAGAAGACCAGCAGGCCGAGCCAATGCGGCCAAGCCTCCAGCCCCACCACCTCGCGATAGAGCGCCACGGCGACCCGGGCGCAGGACCATGCAGCCAGGACCCCGAACATGGTGAAGACCAGGCCGGGATCCCGACCGCTCAACCGCCAGGCGAGACCCAGGACGAGGGTCATCGGCTGGAAGTAGATCGACCGGGTCTCGTACGATGGGCTGAAGGGATTGCCGTAGAGGAGTTGGAATCGATCGTTATCAAAGTGTTCGCGTGCATTGGCCATGTAGGAGGCCATATCAGGTTGGATGAATCCGGTCGGCCGCCAGCCCGGCGTGGGGAGGAGGTGCACCAGGTATGGGATCATTGCCGGGATCATCAGGACCAAGCTGATCAGGCAAAAACGCAATTCCCCGACCAACGCTGCCCGCCTGATGTGCCATTCGCTGACTTCCTTGCCGGATACGTCCCTGCCGGGTTCATCCATCGCCTCGCACTCCCTTGGAATGGACCTTGAAGGCGTACCAAGCCTCGTCGCTGTCCGGGTCTGGAGTGGTTTGCAGTCTTGTGACCCGGGACCCGAACCTCAGTGCGAACAGGTCGGCGAGGGCACCGCGCCATCAAACTCGAGGCAAGCCGTCGCATTCCGGGGACTTCGATACCCCCGTCGAACACTCGGCTCGGGCCTCGGGGTCGCGATCCGTGTCCGCGATCACCCCAGCTCCCGCCGATTCCCCCGGCTGGTATCGGTGTGAGGGCAGGGGCGAGTTGATCGCATTTCCGTAAGAGCTTGTCTGGAAAGCCGAAACCGGAGCGATTCTGCGGACCATCACGTCGATCATGGCCAGCTCGATCAACGCGACGGGACCGACGGTCGTCGCCTCGTCGTCCTCGTTCAGACGCCGCGAGCGATTCAGCTATCCCAACATCCGTTCTAGGATCCAGTGATGCGGCTGAACCTGAAAGCCCTCGGCCGGCTCCGATCGCTTCACGATCTCCCACTCCAGACGAAGCTCCGCGACCTACGCGATCAGTTGGCTTGCGTCATCGCCAGCGGTCCCCACCCTCTTGACCCGAGAGTACCGATCCCGCAGCGACCTGAGCATCATCTTGGCCCCGTCACGGTCCAGGATGTTGGCCGGCAGGACCGTCACCGCCGGGATCAGCCCCCTCATGTCGACCCGCAGGTGTCGCTTGCGCCCCATGACCTTCTTTCCCACTTGTCTCTTTCATCGTCGCCGTACCCGGATCGAAGGCTCGAGCGACTTGCGAGATACTCCCGAACCATTCTCGACGGATCGCGCGAGGGTCGTGCGGTAGTCGGGCAGCTTGACCCAGCGTGGGGCGACCGATCCCCCATGGGCGTGTCGGGCGATGACCTCCGCCAGGGCGGTCGTGCATGCGGTCGCCCCCGCCGGGTTGAGGTGCACCGGATCGACGAAGGCCGTGCGCTCGAAGCCCGAATGGCGCCCGTCGACGACCACGACGTCAGGGTATCGGTCGCGCAGGGCGCGCACGAACGCGGTGAAGCGCGCGTCTTCGCCCTGGTATTCCATGGAGGCCTGCCACGTCGGGTGCAGCGGCGGCAGGAGCCAGTAGACGGCGATCCGATGCGCGGCGGCCAGGTCCAAGAAGCGCCGGTGGTACCGCTCGTTGACCGGATCGCAGCGCCAGGTGCCCGGCTGGGGCGGTCCGCCCGGGGGGTCAGCGAGCTCCGGGGCTTGCTTGGGCAGGTTGAGGTGGGCCCCGTCGTTGGTGTCCCAGTTCCAAAGGAGGTAGCGGGCGTGCCGCTTGTGCCCGAGCTCCCGGCCCTCGAGCGCCGCCATCAGGAGGCCGCGGACCTCGAAGCGGCGACGGACCGAGGGGAAGACCTCGCCCACGAGGACCCGGGCGAAGAGATCGGCGTCGCGCGCCGACCAGGCCAGGTCGAGCGCCTCGCCCGGGCTGAGCAGGTCCGGCCAGTCATAAGGTCGCGCCTTCGACCGCGGGCCCTCGGCCAGGATCCCCGCCACGAAGTCGACGACCACCGCCGACGGCCGCGCCCCTGCCCGCACCGCCCGACGCAGCAGGACATAGCTCGCCGGCGCCGGGCCGTTGTAGAGCGCCAGGTTGAAGGCGCGACAACCCAGCTCCCGACCCAGGATTCGAGGCATCACGCCCATCTTGACCAGGCTGTCGCCGAAGCAGAGGACCCCGCACCCCCGCGCCCGCCGCTCGGCCCGGCGACCCGCGTATTTCCAGCTCAGGGCCTGGTCGCTGGTGATGCCGAGGTTGTCCCTCACCCAGAACAACTCGACCGCCGCCACCAAGGCGAGCATCCCGAGCAGCCCCCAGGGAGCACGGCCCCAGCCGGAGGCCAAGGTTCGGATCCGTGCGCCTCTCCGCTCCCTCCCCAGATCGTGAAAGGACTCATTGCGCGACACTGTTGAAGCTCGGATCGAGGACAACGAGAACAAGCACCTTCCCTACGGGATTCTCGCCTCTTCAATTTATGAAGATCGGTTGATCATATCCCGAGCTCTCCCGGACGCGTCCCGGGGAATCCAACCGCGCGGGCTTGGGATTCGATCCGTCCCTCATCGCCTCACCTCTTGCGACTTCAGGACGCTCAACGACTGGGCGAGGTCTTCGACCGGGACGCTCGGCTCGATGCGGCGGCACGTGGGCAGCACACTCCATCGCGCGACCGACTCCGGCCGGGAGAGGGCGCGACCGACGACCGACGCCACGTCGGTGCTGAAGGCGACGGCCCCGTATCGATCGAGGTGGATCCTGTCGGAGAATCCCCAACGGGTGTAACCCGAGTGGCGGCCGTCGATGACGATCACGTTCCGCGAATGCGACAGCGCCATGCGGGCGACCCGGGTCAGATAGTCGTCCATGCCGCCCTGGTCGTACTCGACCTGCCTCTCGGGGGTGACCGGCAGCAGGAGCCAGAAGACCGTGATGCCATGCGCGTCGGCCAGGTCGAGGAACCGCCGGACATACGACAAGGCCGGCTTGTTGCGCGCCCGATCTCGGGCGGTGAATGTCTTGTAATGGGGATTCTCCGGCGTGGCATCGCTCAGGGCCAACTGGTTCGCGAACACGCGGTCGAGCTGCCTGACATGGGCACCGCGATTGATGGCCCAGTTGCGCCGGAGCGCCGCGACCCCCAGGCGATGGGATTCGTCGCGCCCCTGTAACTGCGCCAGGATGCTGGAGCGGACCTCGAAGCGGCAGCGGTACGAGGGGAACGTCCGCGCGAGCATCATCTCCACGAAGAAGCCCGCGTCGCGTGCCGACCAAGCCAAGTCGAAGCAATCGCGCAGCTCGAGCAGCTCGGGCCAGTAGCGCATGTTGGAGGTGAGGCCCCCCTCCCGCTCCTGCCGGCGCGCGGGGTCGAGCGGCCCGTCCTGGCAATCGATCAGGACGGCCCTCGGGCACACCCCCGCCTCCAGCGCGCGCCTCAGGAGGAAGTAGCTGGCCGACGCGGGACCACTGAAGACCGCGAGGTTGTACGCCCGCTTGCCGGTCTGGCGCTCGATGACGCGGGGCAGCACCCCGTGTTTGGACAGGCTGGTGCCGAAACAGAGGATCTCGCTCCTCCGCACCCGGCGGGCAGCCCACCCGCTCATCCGCCAGCACTCCGCACTGTAGTTCGCGAAGTCGACATCGTGCCAGGCCAGCCACGACTCGGCCGCCGCGACGAGCGCGAGCATGCCGAGAAATCCCCAGGGCCATCGCCCGCGCAGGGGGAGGTGTCTCGATCGGGTCGTCACCGCCTCGTCCTCCGTGTGGCCAGAGCGACTTGCGACTCAGCCATGTCCTCCATCGGGACGCGGGTCGCGAGGTCACGATAGGCGGGCAGCGCGATCCAGCGCCGCCCAGTCCCGATCCCGACACGCGCACGGAGCAGGTCGCCCACGTCGGCGCTCAGCGTGCACGCCCCTTGGCGGTCGAGGTGTGCCGGGTCGAGGAAGACCGACGCGCCATAGCCCGAGCGCCGGGCGTCGAGCACGACCAGATTCGGGTAGCGATCGAGGAAGCCCCGGGCGAACCGCGCGTAGAGCGCGTCGAGGCCCTTCTGTTCGCGCCTGGCCTGGAGTTCGGGGGTGACCGGCGGGATCAGCCAGTAGACGGTGATCCCCCGCGACCGGGCCAGGTCGAGCAAGCGACAGATGTAGCCCTCGTTGACCGGGTCGCAGGCCCACGACTCGGGCAGGAAGCCTGCTGCCATCGGGCTGGAAAGATCCCCTTGATATCTCGTGTTCCGGATCGCGACCAGCGCCCCGCGGTTCTTGTTCTTGTTGCGGGAGATCGTCAGGGTGTTCCAGGCGAGGTCGTCCGACTTCTCGCCCCGAAGCGCCGCCCGGACATTGGCGCGGATCTGGAAGCGGTCCTTGATCGAGGGGAACACGTGCGCCAGGAGGGTCGTGGCGAGGAACTCGGCGTCGCGCGCCGTCAAGGCAAGGTCGAGGCCCTCGCGCGGCCCGAGCAACTCCGGCCAGAAGCGGACCGCCTGCCAGTGGTCACCCGCGAGGCACTGGGGGTGATACTCGACGACCACGGCCGATGGCTTGCCACCGGCCGCCAGCGCGCGCCTCAACATGAAGTAGGAGGATGGTGCCTGGCCCCAGCAGGTCGCCAGGTTCCAGGCCCGCAGGCCCGACCGCTCCTGGACGACCTGGGGCACGAACGCCTGCTGGACCCGGCTGGTCCCGAAGCAGAGGACCTGGCACTTCGGCGCCTTCTTCCGGGCCGCCTGGCCGCTCAACCGCCAGTCCCAGGACTCGGGCCGGGTGAAGTCGAGCGCGTGCCGCGCCACGTAGCGTTCGGACGCCAGCACGAGGGCGAGCATGCCGAGCAGGCCCCAGGGTATGATCCGTCGCTGTCGTCCGCTCATCGCCGCGGCCCTCGATCGCCACCGCCCAGCGCGATTTGCGACTGGGCAAGATCTTCCACCGGCACATCGATCGGCCGGTCGCTGTAGGCGGGGAGGTCGACCCAGCGCGATCCCGACGAGGCGCCACCTCGCCCGGTCCCCATCGCGTCGGCCACCGCGGCGCTGAAGGCCATCGACCCCTGTCGGTCGAGGTGGGTCGCGTCCACGAAGAGTGCGGAGTCGTAACCCGACGACCGTCCGTCGATGACGACCACCTCGGGGAAGCGCGCTTGCACCGCGCGGACGAACTTGGTGAAGCGCGCGTTCAGGCCGAGCTGCTCGCGCTTCGCGTGGACGCGAGGGTGAATCGGAGGGATCAGCCAGTAGACGCGCACGCGATGCGCGGCGGCCAGCCGGAGGAACTTGACGATGTACGCCGCATTGGCCGGATCGCAGCGCCAGCCCGCCTCGACGCACCCTTTCTCGTCCCAGAACTCGGCAACCCGCGCGGCGTCCGGGCTCTTGGGGAAGATGTGGGTCCCCTTGTTCGCAGCCCAGTTTCGCCAGTGCGCCTCGACCAGGGCCCGCGTCGGGCTCGGGTTTCCGAGCAGCGCCGCCATGACGTTCGCGCGGATCGGGCCGCGGCAGCGATAGGAGGCGAGCTGCTCGACGAGCATCAACGACGCCAGCGCATTGGCGTCGCGCGTGCTCCGGTAGAAGTCGAGGCCGTCCCGGAACGAGAGCAGCTCTCCCAGCAAGGGGACGGTGGCCCGGGGATCGACCGGCAGGAGGCTCGGCTTGAAGTCGACCAGGACCGCCTCGGGCCGTGCGCCGGCGGCCAGGGCGCGGCGGAACGCGTAGAAGGAAGCCGGCGGCAGGCTCCCGGCGATCGCGAGGTTGTAGGCCCGCTGCTTCAGCCGCGACTCGATGACCCGGGGCAGGACGTCCACCTTGACCAAGCTGTCGCCGAAGCAGAGGACCTCGGCGCGTGACGCCTCCCGGCATGCCTGCCGGACGAACTGGTAGTACGCATTGGCGACGGTCGTGGAATCCCGGCTCGCCTCCAGCGAAGACTCGATCGCCAACATCAGGCCGATCATCCCGAGCAGTCCCCACGGGACAGACGTCCGACGAGGTTGGCATTCCGGTCCGCTCATCGGGCCGCCTCCCGGCTCCTACGGGTCCCAGGTATTTTGCGCTCCGTCAGTATGCTTTGAAATTTAAGATCTCGGATTCGATATTTCACATTTGAGATTAAAAAATTTGAAATCCCGAAATTAAGAGAGTAAATTTGATTTCTCATGTTATTAATCTCGAATCCGAAATCTCGAATCCGAGATCCGTAGACAGGGCGCACAAAATCGCTGGGATGTGTCTCATGCGCTTTTGATATCTCATGTTATTAATCTCGAATCCGAAATCTCGAATCCGAGATCCGTAGACAGGGCGCACAAAATCGCTGGGATGTGTCTCATCCGCCTCCCAGAACGTTCCTGCATAGTCGGGGCGGCTCAGGCACCAGGAGGTGTGGGCCAGCCGCCTCGGCTGGGCCGGGCACGATCTTCCTGGGAAGCGTATGAGAAGTAATCAGAATTGGAAATAGATGAACTGGCTGCCGCCGAATTCGCCGCCGAGCACGAAGGCGTAGAAGCATGCCGTGTAGAAGACGCTCCGGACATACCAGGGGGTCCGCGCGATCACGTCGAGGTCATCGGTGACGTACTGTGCGATCTGGTAGAGCAGCAGCGGCACGATCAGGACCGCGACCGGCAGCATGTAAGCCGACGCCGGGATCGCCGGCCGCTCGACGATCGCCCGGACCATCCCGACGACCTGTCGGATCGAGGTGGCCCGGAAGATCAGCCAGCCGACGCAGACCATGTGGAACGTCGCCACGATCCGGACGCCCTTCCAGCAGGCGGCCTCGACCGGGTCGGCCGGCCGGATCCGATCGAGCCAGGGCTTCGCGATCCGGTGCCCGACCAGCAGCACGCCATGATAGAAGCCCCAGAGCACGAACGTCCACGCCGCGCCGTGCCAGAGGCCGCCGATGACCATCGTCAGCATCAGGTTGCGATACACCGCCATCGTGCGCCGCACGGGGATGAGCAGCGTCGGCGCCAGCAGAGCGACGATCCCCGCCCGGATGAGCATCAGCTTCGTCCCCGTGGTGGTCAGGCCGAATGCCGCGGGGAGGAAGTACGCCAGGCCGCCGATCAGCGCCGCCATCAGCACGCGGGTGACAATCACGCCGTTGGCCTTGCGGTTGCCGCCCAGCGGGATGTAGAGGTAGTCGCGGAGCCAGGACGAGAGGCTGATATGCCAGCGCGACCAGAACTCCTGGGGGCTGGTCGCGAAGTAGGGCAGGTTGAAGTTCAGCGCCAGCTCGAAGCCGAGGCACTTGGCGATGCCCCGCGCCGCGTCGGTATAGCCCGAGAAGTCGCAGTAGATCTGGAACGTGAAGGCGTAGATCGCGACCATCGCCAGGCCGCCATCGATCGTCTCCCACTTGCCGAACAGGTCGTTGACGATCAACGCCAGGTTGTCGGCCACGACCACCTTCTTGGTCAGGCCCCAGAAGATCAGGTAGGCCCCCTGGTAGAACTGCTGGAGATTGAACCGGCGCGGCGCCTCGATCTGCGGCAGCAGGGACGTCGGCCGCATGATCGGCCCGGCCACCAGGTGCGGGAAGAACGAGACGAAGGCGGCGAACTCGACGAAGTTCCGCGTCGGCTTGATGTCGCGGCGATAGATGTCGATGACGTAGCTCATCGACTGGAACGTGTAGAACGAGATCCCGATCGGCAGGACCACGTTCAGGTGCGCCAGCGGCACCGAGAGCCCCGCTCGGGCCAGCATCGCTTGGAGGCTCTCGGCGAAGAAGTTGTAATACTTGAAATAGCCGAGCATTCCCAGGTTCAGCGCCATGCTCAGCGCCACGAACAGCTTGCGCTTCCTGGGCTCATCGATCCGGTCGACCGCCAGGCCGCAGCCGAAGTCCATCGCCGTCGAGAGGATCAGCAGCGAGAGGAACCTCCAGTCCCAGCAGGCGTAGAAGTAATAGCTCGCGGCCAGCAGCAGGATGTTTTGGGGCTGCCGGACGACCCAGTAGAGCGGCCGGAGGACCCAGGGGGAGAGCCGGCGTCGAAGGCCCTCGGAATCGAGGCTGTGGGGCACGATCCAGTAAACGGGCAGCAAGATCGCGAAGAAGTAGGCGAAGTGAAAAGTGTTGAAGAGCATGCCACCCCCTCATCCCTGAGGAACCGTCTGTCCCCATCAAAAGTCGTGGCGCAACCCACGCCCTCTTTGCTGGTATTTCGGCAGACGTCGTCGTCCGCCTTGAATGGCACTCGGCCGGAGGCGGGCGAGTGAGCCTCATGCGATGCCGAGAATCCTCACCGCCGCACGCAACGGAGCCGGTCGAGCGGAAAGCGGAGCGGCGACACCGGTCGGCCCGCCACGCGACATCGACCTCCAGCGCAGCGGAGTCATAACGGATTGGGCAGATCGCCACAATCCGAACTGTCTCGGCGGGGCACAACTCTGATCGCGAGGAGTCGGTGGGGCGATCAGCATCCTCCGGGATGGACCGCTCCCGGTCGCCGGTTCGGAGCCGCGAGCCGGCCGCATCCCATGGCCTTGGTTGGGCTTCCGCCCGCATCTGTCCCGAGTCGGCCCGGAGACCGGCCGATCAGTTGGAGCTGGGCTGCCGACCTCTCGGGATGGGCCCCTCCTTCGTCCGTGCGGGCGAGGATGGCCCGTCGTCCGCCGCCGACGCCTCCGACGCGAGCTTCGCGTGGTCGATCGTCGGCGCGGCGGCGGTGAACCGCTCGGGCGCGATCAGCGGCCGGATCGCCGTCTCGACCGGCCCCCGGCAGAAGTGGCGCTTCATGACGTCGCCGTCCAGCGCATTGGCGATCGCGGCCAGGATCATCCCCTGGTCCACGGCCAGGATCGCGTCGGCGGTCCGGCCGCAGGCGACGTCGACCGAGTCGGCGAAGCCGAATCGCCCGTAGACGGCGAAATGGCCGGCCAGGGACCGGAGGTTGGCCAGGGCCTCCGACCGGGCGAACCCCAGGGCGAGGAACGAGGCGTACGGGGTCACGACGCCATGGACGCGCCCCCCGGACCCGGCCGCCGACTCCTCCACATCGCCGGGCGGATAGCCGCCGGGCTTGGTCGCGATCGCGCCCACGCCGTACTCGCCATAGTGATGCCGCGGGCCCCGCGCCGGCGAGAAACCCCAGAAGCCGCAGTCCAGGTCGCGAAGGCCGTACTCGAGATGCGCCCGGACGTAGAGCGGGTGGTTGAGGCCCCAGCTCCGGGGCGCCCAGCGATCCTCGGGGACGAACAGGGGGACCATCAAGGCCTCGAACATGCTGCCGCCCCAGCTCGGCACCACCCGAAGGTCGCGGTACGTGTAATGCCCTTCGAAGACCGGCACGCCCGCGTACGCGCGGACCTCGCCGGCCGGCTCGTGGCCCTGCCACCGTCGATCCGGCGGCAGCGTCCGGTAGAGCCGGTAATAGTGCTCGGCCGGCAGTTGCCCCCGCGCGATGCCGACGTAGCTGGCGATCCGGGCCTCGGAGTTCAGCATCCCATACCATGAGCCGGTGAACGTGGACGTGTCGGCGAAGTATCCGACGCGCAGGTGTCCCGGGTGCGACGTCGGATTCGAGGGGTCGTAGGGGTCATAGAAGAATCGGAAGTCCATCGGCCCCAGCAGGGCCTCGACCCGGTCGTGGAACTCGGGCCGGGCGTTCCCCACGACGATCAGAGCCGCGGCCAGCCACCCGTTGTCGACCGTCGACAAGAACGGCCGCATCGGGGCACCCCCGATCGGCCAGGCATCCAGCCGGGCGCCGGACCTTGCATCGTACCAGTTGAAGAAGAATCCGTGGGCGCGCTCCAGGCGGCTCACAGCCGCCAGCGCCCGATCGAGCCGGCGCCCGGCCCTGTCGCGGTCGATGATCCGCAGGTCCTCGGCGGCCACGACGCTCCACAGGTAGGCGGCGACGTCGGTCGTCGAGGTGTGCGTGTCCGGGGCCCATCGGCCCTCGGCATTGCGGAGCAGGCGATCGGCGGGCAGCCCGCCGGGATAGGTCATCGCCTCGAACGAAGCCCAGGTGTCACGCGCGTAGTGGAGGAGCTCGTCGGTCTCGCGCGACGCCAGCATCCCGGCGTCGAGCCCCGGACCGGCCGTCGCCAGGATCACCAGCGTCCAGGCCGATGTGATCGAAGACCGGAGCGCAGACATGGTCATCCCCCCTCTCGTCCTCGAGATGGAGTCGGAGCGATTCACGCTCGGACCGGATACGAGTCGAGACCCGCAGAGCCAGGCTTCGCCCTTACGTTGTGCACAACCCAATCGTGGAGAGTATTTCGAGCAGCCAGAAAAATTATGTCACACGACCTGCGGGGTCGCTACAGCTCGCTCCACGATAATCTCGCGGCTGATCTGGGGCTGAGAACCGGCACTGCCGGATCGGGCGGGGGATCAGACGCCCAACTGGCCGGGCTCGATCTCGCTGGTCGCGATCGCGCCGGTCGCGAACGGGTTGAACTCGACGTACTGGATGTGGCGGTAGAGCTTGCTCTCGCTCTGGAGCTGACGGGGCTGGCCGACCGACTCGACCCGGCCGTCCTGGAGGACGATGATCTGCTGGCACGACCGGATCGTCTCGAGCCGGTGGGGCAGGACGATCAGGGTCCGGCCCTCCGACAGCCGAGCGAGTGTGTCGTCGATCAAGTGCTTGATGTCATCGAGCGGGAGGTTCGGCTCCTCGATGATCAGGATCGAGGGGTCGTGCAGGTAGGCGCGGGCCAGCGCGATCCGGAACTGCTCGTCGGGCTCGAGGGTGTGACTGAGCGGCCCGATGATCGTGTCGTAGCCGTGCGGCAAGTTCTGGATGAAGTGGTGCGCGTGGGCGACCTTGGCGGCCTCGATGATCCGGGGCATCTCGATCCTCGGGTCGCCCAGGCCGATGTTCATCTTGACCGAGTCGGTGAAGACCAGGTCGGCCTGGAGCACGGTCGCGACCTGGGCGCGGATCGACTCGAGCGTCACGTCGCGGAGGTCGAGGCCGTCGATCCGGACCCGGCCGACCTTCGGGTCGATCAGGCGGGGGATCAGGCAGACCATCGCCAGCTTGGCGTCCTCGTCGAGGCCCATGATCGCCGTCCGCGAGCCGGCCGGGATCTCCGCCGAGACGCCGTCGAGCAGCGTCCGGCCCGAGGTGCTCTGGAGCGTCACGTCCTCGAACGTGATCCGCTCGCGGATCGGCGGCAGGAACTGCGCCCCGCCCTGCTGCTGGAGCTCGGGCCGCCGCTCGAGGAATTCGAAGATCCCCTGGGCCGAGGAGTTCGCCAGACGAACGGCCCGGCGCCTCGCCTGGCACTCCAGCAGCGGATGGACCAGCCCCGACAGCGCCACCGCCAGCATCAGCGCCGCCGCCGAACCGACCCGCTGCGTCACCAGCACGCTGTACGACAGCAGGCTGATCGCCGCGATGGTCGAGACCCCGAAGAGCAGCCCGGTCGAGGTGTTCAGCCGCCCCTCCGTCTTGATCCGCCGCGCGTCGGCCGCCCAGTAGCGCTCGAGGTGCGCGTCGAACCGCTGCTTGTCGACGTTCTCCATGCCGTAGACGCGGACCGTCCGGAGCAGCCCCAGGTCCTCGAGGATCAGGCAGAGCTGGAGCGCCGCGTCGCGCATCACCGCGTCCGAGACCCGCCGCGCGTCGCGGTTCATGATCGTCGAGGCGTACCAGGCCAGGCCCACCAGCGACGCCAGGAACACCGTCAGGACCGGCGACAGGAACAGCGCGATCGCCACCAGGCCCCCCGCCAGCACGGGCAGCCGGAACGACCCATCGAGCTCGGCGTACATGCCGTCGCGGACGTCGTTGACCTCACGGGTCAACAGGTTGACGATCGGACCCGTCCCGTCGGACGGCAGCGCCAACTGCCCCAGGCGATACATCTGCCGGTGGATCTGGCGGCGGAACGACGTCGCCACCTCGCCGACCGCCTCGGCCAGGACCGCGCGCTGAGACTGCGCCAGGACGCAGAGGATCAGCAACAGCCCCGAGGCCGTCGCCAGCAAGCTGGTCAGCGCGCCAAAGTTGTTCGTCAGCGCGCGGCCACCCCCCAGGATCCTCAGCAGCAGTCGAGCGGCTCGACGATGGAGCGGGTTGTGGCTCGACAGGTTGGCGGCGACCAGCGGGAACAGGCCCGTGTCGTCGAGGAGCGTGACGTCCTGGATGGTCCCCGTGACGCGGCCCTGGACCCAGGTCGGCAGCGAGTCGAGCTGGGCAGAGGGCAGTCGCGCCTCGCCCCGGGTCGCGAGCAGCGCCCCCAGCAGGCCCGCCACGATCAGCAGCATCAAGACTAACAGAGAGTGGACTGTCCCCAGGATCCGGGCCATCACCACGGCGCGGGACCGGTCGTTCAGGAGCCTACGAGCGCGACGATAGGCGTCCGCCTGCATACTTCAAGTTCCTGGACGCGGATGATCGGCGGGCGGCCACGTCCGCCGAGCACCGTCGCACGCGACACGCGAGGGCTCGCCCGGGCTCCGGGATCGGGCCCGCGTCCGACAACGTTACGCCAGGTCGCGATCCTCGAACAGGAGGAACGCGAACAGCAGCGCCGCTCCACTGTACAACGCGCAATAGCCGAGTGCCGGGACGACGTAGCCCATCCAGGGGATCAGCGCCCCCGTCGAGATCGACGGGCCGGCGTTGAAGAACTCGAGCGAGGGCAGGATCCACTCGAACAGCCGGGCCATGAAGCTGACCAGCTCGAGCGTGTTGCCGCGCGTCGCCTCGACGAGCACCGGGCTGAGGTGGCCCAGGAAGAAGATCGCGATGCAGACGACCAGGTTGACCAGCATCGGCAGCCGGGTCGAGATCGCCACGCTGACGCTCGCCAGCACGGTCACCTCGAAGAACCCCAGCGCCAGGCCCGGCAACACCTGCCGGACCTGGTCCCACCGCTTGGCCGACTCGGCGAAGCTGCCGGCCGACTCGCGCAGGTCGTACCCGTACTTGTACCAGACCCCCATCGCGAACACGGTCCCCAGCAGGGCGAACAGCGCCAGGACGCCCAGCTCGATCCCCAGGAACTTGCCCACGATGAACTGGCGGCGATTGATCGGCTTCGAAAGCAGCGTGATCGCCGTCTTCCCCTCGATCTCATCGGCCACCGTCGAGCTGGCCGTGAGCAGCGCCAGCAGCAGCGAGGCGAACGAGATTGTCGTCAGCCCCGTGTCCTTGTACATCTTGATGTCCTCGCCGAACGTGAAGTACGACACAAAGATCGAGCAGATCAGTGAGGAACCGGCGAGGAACGCCAGGACGAAGAAGGAGGGTTGACGGGTTGCTTCCTTGGCGGTCGCGAGGGCGATGGTGATGGATCTCATGATCGCGATGACTCGGACGAGGATGAGTGCGGAAGGGCCAGGCCGGGACCAGAGACCTCGGCAGCCGCCGAGCGCGATTCAGGGTAGGATCGAAAAACCTCGGGGCGGACGGTCGCCGGGGGATTCCCGCTCTTCTTGGATGTCGAGGATGTAGGGGTCCATCTCGCGGCGGACGGCGTCGAGGAACGCGGCCACTTCCGCCGCCTCGCCTTCGGCCAGCAACTCGACCCGGCCGTCGTCCAGGTTCCGCACGAACCCCGCGACCCTGAACCGCTGGGCCAGGCGCTCGGCAGTGAAGCGGAACCCGACCCCTTGGACACGACCCGAGTAATAGACTCGGCGGCGTTCAATCGGCATGGGACGCGCCTCTCGACACAATCCGGATGTCTCGGCCGAAGGGAAGGTCCTTCGAATCGATTGTCCATCTTAGCGGGCGGGAGCACATCGAGGCAAGCGGGGCAAGCGACCTGGAGGGTCTCCCGAAGATCACCGGCGCATCGGGCGTTCCAACGAAGATAAGCCAAGGAGTGGACACGACCCGCCTCGGGGGTGGCGTTCTCCTTCCTCGGCCCGTCGAAGTCTTCCGGCAGGCGCGCAAATCACTCAAAGGCCGGTCAGCGTGACGCGGTCCACGGTCCCCCCTGGGGCCTCGATCGACACCCGGCCCGCGCGGGCGGGGCCGATACCGACGCCTTTGAACGGCACGGCGACGCTCCCCGACGAGCCGGACGGCTTGATCATCACGCGGGCGAGCGAGAACGGCAGGCGGTTCTCGACCCGGAGGGTCGTGCTCCTCGGCCCGCGCCTGGCGGTCGTGACGCCGACGAAGGCGGAGGCCAGCGCGCGGTCGAGCGCCCGGGCGAGGCCCGGCCCGTCGAGGACCGAGACGCTCGAGCCCTCGATGAAGGTCGTCTTGCCCA
>JAFANO010000136.1 GCA_019232645.1 Planctomycetaceae bacterium
CCGCGTCGACCACCTCGATGCCCGGCTCGCGGTCGCGGTAAAGCAACTCGTTTCCCAATCGGCCGGTGGCATCCTTGTAGGTCAACTCGACGACGGCCGAGCCGTGCCAGCGGACATCAACGACCGTCACGAGGCAGTCGGGAAGGATGCCACGGACGGAAGCCCCTCGCGTCAACTCCTCAAGACGAGCCATCAGCTTGAGTCTCTCGGACGTCGAGGCCCCCGATCAATTTAGGCGTCCGGGGGCATGGTGAACAGCGCACCGACCCGGCACCGGAAGCCGGGGAGCGTGTCCTCGCCGCTCAGCTCGTCCGGCTCGCGGAGCCCCTGGATCGAACCGTCGGCACGGTAAATCAGGATGGTCCGGGACTCGGGGTTCACGACCCAGACGAGGCGGACCCCGGCGCGGAGGTACTCCTCGACCTTGAAGTCGGTCTCGTAATCGAGGTCGTTGGGCGAGAGGACTTCGACCGCCAGGTCGGGCGCGATCCGCACAAGGCCCTGAGAGAGCTGCTCGCCGGGCAGCCGGCCCAGGCGGATGAACGAGATGTCGGGCCGGCGGACCAGCTTCGGCTTGTCGGCGAAGCACTGATAGCCGCAGTCCGCCCCCAGCACCCAGCCCAGCGGGTGCTCTTCGCAGAAATTGCCGATCAACCGGGACAAGCGTGCGCCGATGTAGCTCGATCGCAGGCTCATGTTGCGCTCCACGAGCCGGCCATCGACGAGCTCGTAGCGCTCGCCGTCGGGCATCTTCAGCAGGTCGTCCGGGGTGATCTCCGGGTTCGCTGCGATGGTGCTCATGGGTCGGCGTCCTCTCTCGGTCGAGGACCGATGGTTTGGGGCGGTGGGTCAGCTCGAGGCGACCCTTTCATCGTGGGCGCCGGCTTGCAGCGTAATCAAGGTGACTTCGGGCGGGCAGTGGAACCGGACGGGGGGCGCGACCGTGCCAAGGCCCCGGGTGACGAACACCTGGCAGGCCGGGCCTTGCACCAGGCCCTGGAGGTACTTCTGGCCGTACATCGAGGGGACCCTCGGCGCGCCGAGGCAGGGGACGACCACCTGGCCGCCGTGCGTGTGGCCGCTCAGGACGAGCCCGACCCGGCGGTCGGTGATCCCCTCGACGTAGTCGGGGTTGTGCGACAGCAGGACCACGGCGTCGCGCTCGGTGGCCGAGCCCAGCGCCGCGCCGAGGTCCTGGACCCCGTGCCAGAAGTCGTCGACGCCGCAGACCCGGAGCCGGGCGCCGCCGCGCTCGAGCCAGACGCCGGAGTTGCCGACCTCGGTGATCCCCGCCCTCGCCAGCGCGTCCCGCGTCTCCGACGCGCCATGGTAGTGGTCGTGGTTGCCGAGCACGGCGAACCGGCCCAGCCTCGCCCGCAGCTGGCCCAGCTCGGCGATCCCCGGCGCGATATACCGGCGGCCGCGGAACACGTAATCGCCGCAGAGGGCGACGATGTCGGGCCTCAGCGCGTTCGTCAAGGCCACGGCGTGCCGGATGTAGACCCGGGGCACGTACGGGCCGTGGTGCACGTCGGAGATCAGCGCCACGGTGGTCCCGACGAACGGCGCGGACAGGTTCGGGACGCGGACCGTGGCCCGGAGCACGTGACACCACTTGGCCTCGACCAGCGGATACATCCCTCCGGCGCCGATCGCGCCGAGGGCCGCCCCCGCGGCCCGCTTGACGAACTTGCGGCGGTCCATCGGTCGCTCCTCTGCTCCAGGGCGGAAAATGGCCCGCCCCCTCCCGATCCGGTCGCAATGGGCGGACACCCGGCCGGAGTGTCCCCGGCCGCCCGCCCGCCCAAGGGAATACTAGGTCGCGTCGGCTCATTGGGGGTGACTGGTGGTGCCGACGTCGTTGCCTCACCCCGGAACCCCTCACCCCGGCCCTCCCCAACAAGGGGGAGGGCCGGGGTGGGGGTTGGGCAAGGCCGACGCAACGACTCCACCAGATATCCTCTTGAGTCGGTCACGTCCCCCTGATCATTCGGCAGAATGCCGCGCGGGACGACAGGCGCCGGTTTGGCCGCCGGCGCCTGGATCTTGAGAAGTGGATAAGGGGGGGTCGGACGGTTGACGGTGATCGGCTCGTCCCGTTACGATCGCGTTCGGTCGGCTCGCGCCCGAACCGTTCGGGCGGTCTCGATACTCCCGGGAGTGGCCCCTTCGGGATCTCAGACGTGCAGATCTTGCTGACCAACGACGACGGCGTCTTCGCCCCGGGACTCCGGGCCTTGCGCAAGGAGTTGCAGCGGCTGGGCCAGGTGACAGTCATCGCCCCGGCCGTCGAGCAAAGCGGCGTCGGACACTCGATCACCCTGCTGAGTCCCCTGGTCGTCAAGCAGGTGGAGGACGACGACGGCTCCACCTTCGGCTGGCTGGTCGAGGGGAGCCCCGCCGACAGCGTCAAGCTGGCCATCTGCGAGCTGATGCCCCGGCCCCCCGACCTGATCGTCTCGGGGATCAACTCGGGCTCGAACGCGGGGATCAACGTCCTCTACTCGGGCACGGTGGCCGCGGCGATCGAGGGGGCCTTCTTCAAGATCACCAGCATCGCCGTCTCGCTCGAGCTGGCGGAGCACTTCGACTACCCCCACGCCGCGCGGCACGCCGCGCGGGTGATCGAGCGGATCCTGGCGCACCGGCCGCCCGACGGCTCGCTGTTCAACGTCAACCTGCCCGCGCACTCGCGCGGCGAGCCCAAGGGGGTCCGCGTCGTGCCGATGGGCCTCGGCCGCTACGGCGAGGGCTTCGAGCGGCGGCAGGACCCCCGAGGCCGGACCTACTACTGGATGACCTATAACCCGCCCTACTACCTCGAAGGGCCCGAGACCGACATCACCAGCCTCTGCGAGGGCTACATCACCGTCACCCCGCTGCACTTCGACATGACCCGCTACGACCTGCTCTCCGAGGTCGGACGCTGGGACTGGAGCGGCGGACCGCCCCCCAAGCCAGGCAAGGATTGATCCCATGCATCCCCGTCCGCATGCGCTCCGGCTGAGGGTGACGCCCTTGCTTCTCCTGGCGGCCGGCTGCACCGAGCCCCGGAACGTCGGGAACCTCAACCCGTCGCTGGGACCGGCCCCGCCCATCGAGACCACCGACGCCTCGCAACCCGCCCCAGGCCCCAAGCCCGAGCCGTCGCAGGGCGGGATCATCGGCCAGAGGACGACCGACATCCGACGGGCCGAGCCCGAGCTCCAGAAGGGCGCGCGGATCGCCACCACCCGGATCACCGCGACGGACCCGGTCACCCTCCCGGGGAACGCCTACGTCACGATGATCGGCAGGACCTCGATCCTCCAGATCGAGGAGGCCATGAGGCTCTTCCGGGCGATGAACGACCGTTATCCCAAGGATTACGACGAGTTCATGACCGAGATCATCAAGGCCAACAACATCGCCCTGCCCAAGCTCCCCGACGACCAGGAATACGGCTACGACGAGAAGGAGCACACGCTCATCATCCTGAGGCCCCGTAGGGTAGACACCACCCACCATCCATGAATGATTGTGGCGGACGGTTCCCACCCTACGGGGCTCGAGGACGCCATCGGTGACGAGTCTGCGCGCTCGAGGCGGGTGCGAGGGATGCATCCGATCGCGACCCGACGGGGGGATCGCGCATTCTCAGGGCCGGGCGAGGCTCATTTCGCCTCGGGAGCCTCTTTCTCCTTGGCGGGCACGGCCTCCTTCTCCTTGGCCGCCGCGGCGGCCGGCACCTTGGCGTTGCGCACGGTCGTGATGTCGGTGACGGCCACGGGGTTGAGGTTGTAGCGGGGCTCCCACTCGAACACCTTGAACTTGATCGACCGTTCGAAGAAGCTCAGGATCTCCGTGGCGGCGCGGGGCTCGTAGCGAAGCAGCTTCCAGCCGTGGAGCTTGGAGTCATAGAGCTTGACCAGGTTCCCGCGGAGCTGGGGGCGTTCGACGTAGGGTCGCGAGGCGCGGACCGGGTCGCCGGAGGACGGGTCGCCGCCGCCGGCCATGAGCAGCAGGGGGAACCTCAGGGCGAGCTGGTTCATTAACGGCGCGAGCGCGAGCCCTGCGCCGTCGGCCAGCGGCGAGACGAGCACCAAGGCGCCGAGGTCGCTGGTCCGGCCCTCGGTCGAGACCGCCCCCCCGGGCGCGGCCGCCCAGGCGGCGGCCAGGTTCGCCCCCTCGCCCACCCCCAGCACGCCGAGCTTGCCCAGGTTCAACTGCCCGCGATTGTTCCGGTCGAGCAGGAAAGTATAGGCCGCCTGGAGGTCGTTGATCATCATCCGCCAGTCCTGGGGCAAGACTGCCCGGTGCTCCAGGCCGCGGTTGAGTCCCTGGCCGCGGAGGTCGAAGGTCAGGACCGCATATCCCCGCGCCTGCGCGTGCTCGGCCAGGCCCTGGTTCTTCAGGTCGAGGATCGGGTCTTCGAAGTCCTTGCTCGACCGGCCCTTCTCGTGAACCAGCAGGAGCACGGGGGCCCTGGTCTTGAGCCGCGACGGGTAATACGTCGCCGCCAGGGTGGTGTCGTCGAAGCTATGCAGCTTGAACTTGAAGTGATAATCCGACGACAGGGTGTCCATCTCGAAGGGGTTGACCGCCGGGTCGGCCAGGGGATCGGCGGCGTTGGGCATCGCCTTCTTGAGGGGCGTGGGGGCCGCGTTGTGGCCCTTGTGCTTGGGCACCACCTTGGCCTTGGGGGCCGGGGGATTCTGCGCCAGCGATCCCCCCATCGCCGCCAGCATCACCGCGCCCGCCATCAGCGCCGTCCAAGCCCATCCCTCGCGCCGGTCTCGCATCAGGCAGTCTCGACGGATTCCGAAGCCCGCGTCATCAACCCCTGCCATGGACCGATCGACTGCGGCCCGTAGCTCGATGGCTTGTGCGGAGTTGCCTCACCTCAGCTGTTGACTGCTGCGAGGCAGTGCCTTCAGGCAAGGATTCCAGATTAGCCAAATGCTGTTCTTTTGTCAATAGATGCAAAAACGGTTGAAAACGCCAAGCGCCTCCTCCACTGCCACTGAAGTGAAGTTGCGTGGCTCCCGCGGGCTAAAGCCCGTCAATATGTGAACGCCCTCGACAAGCGTCACGTCGGGCAAGGGCCCGGCGCAACGCCTTCACCCGTTAACCCCGATGAGCCACGAATTGATAGCCGCTGTCGCCGGGTTCGGGTATTTTGAAAGGAATCGATGTGACAATGGCGCATCGACTCCGAGACCATGGCGAGGCAAGGAGAATCCGGTGCCCGAGGCGATTTTGGAAAAACTCGGCCAGGCGTTGAGCAAGATCGATCGACCCGGCACATTCTGTGTCAGTGGCAGTGTCCCCGCGGTGCTGCCCGGGTTGGAGGTCGAGGGCCTGGGGCCGATCGGTCTGCCCCTCACCGCCAAGACGGCGAAAGAGTTGAAGAAGCAGTGCGAGCAAGCCCCCTACGGCAAAGGCACGGAGACCCTCGTCGACACGAGCGTTCGGCGAGTCTGGCGGATGGAGCAGGGTCGCTTCTCGCTGACCAATCCCGAATGGAAACGTCTCATCGAGGAGATGGTCCGCAAGGTTCAAGAGGAGTTGGGGCTGGAGAAGCAGAAGCTGGAGAGTCATCTCTATGATCTGCTGCTCTATGAGCCGGGGAGCTTCTTCTTGCCCCATCGCGACGGCGAGAAGCTCGATCGGATGGTCGCGACTCTGGTCGTCGTGCTCCCTTCGTCGCATGAGGGGGGCGAGCTCGTGGTCCGGCACGACGGACGGGAGCAGACGATCGACTTCGGCGGCGCCGAGGACAGCCAGTTTCACCTCCACTTCGCCGCGTTCTATGCCGATTGCGAGCACGAGGTCCGCCCCCTCCGGAAGGGATATCGCCTCTGCCTGGTCTACAACCTGACGCTCGCGAAATCGAAGAAGTCCATCCCCGCGCCGCGCGATTCGGAACACATCGAGAGGATCGCTCCGCTCCTTCGAGAATGGGCGGCGGACGACTCGGCCGAGAAACTGGTCATCACGCTGGACCATCAATATACGCAGGACGGGCTCGCCTGGGATGCGCTGAAAGGCGTGGATCGCGTCAAGGCGCGCGTCCTCCTCGAGGCCGCACGCCAAGCAGGCTGCAAGGCCTATCTGGCGTCGCTGACGTTCTGGGAATCGGGTTCGGCGGAGTACGCCGGTGGCGGATATCGCTCCGGGCGCCGCCGTCGCTGGAACGATGACGACGATGAGGATGAGGACGACGCCAGCCAGTACGAGATGGGGGAGATCTTCGACTCCAGATTGACCGCGATGCACCTGATCGACAGCGAGGGCAACGGGCTGCCTCTGGAAGAGTTGAGCGTCGAAGAAGACGACCTCCTCGACCCCGACTCGCTCACGGACGTCGAGCCCGAGGAGGAATTCGAAGGCTATACGGGCAACGAGGGCATGACCCTCGAACGCTGGTACCGGCATGCCGCGATCTTCCTCTGGCCCGAGAGGCGGCATTTCGAGATCCTTTGCGATCGCGACAGCCGGGAAGTCATCCCCGTGCTGAACCAGATGGTGAAGCGGTGGCGGCAATCCGGCGCGGAGGACGCGGCGGCCCTCAAGGCGCAATGCATCGACCTCGCCACCGCCATCCTCGCGAGGTGGCGCGAACACCGCTACGCCCGGGCTCATCCCCAAGAACCGGGGCCAGGTAGCCTGCTGGAGACGCTCGCCGCGCTCGACGATCCCAAGCTGATCCGCGACTTCCTGGGTGACGTCATGGTCAAGGATGCATCCGTCGATCCCGGCAAGTCACTCGTGGCGGTCTGCCAGACGTACGGTTGGGGGACCTTCCCGCAGGAACTCCTGACCGTCATGAAGGGCACGACCGACGACATGATGGAGAGGAACGCCCGTCTGCTGGAGCAAATCTGCCTGGCCAAACCTCGAAAGAAGGAGGGATGGCGCGAACTCTGCGCGACCCTCGCGCAAGAACTCGTCGCGGCCATCGAGGCGATCGATCGGGCACCATCGACGACCGATTGGTATGCGCGGAAAGCGGATCGGGCGGAAGTCCTCGCCGGGCTGGCCCGATCGCTGATCGCCACCGACCAGTGCGACTTGCTGGCGCGCGTCGTGGCCCACGCCTTGGCCGCCCCGAAGAAGTATCCGCTGACGCTCGCGCACGTGCCGGCGCTGGTGAGCCTTCAGCCCTGGCTCAAGAAGAATGTCAAGAAGCCCTGTGCCGCATTGACGCAGTGGCTCGCCGCGTGCCAGGAACAACTGGAATCTCTCACGGCTCGAGCTCCCCAGGAACCTCTCGACTTCCGTCGCGCGGCCGCGATCACTTGCAAGTGCCAGGATTGCGCCGAGCTGAAACGATTCCTGGAGGACTCGCGCGAGAAGGTGCATCGATTCAGCATGAGGCAAGATCGTCGCACTCATCTCGAGCACGAAATCCGCCAGCACAAGTGTGACCTGGACCTCGCGACCGAACGAAATCGATCCCCGCATACCCTGGTCTGTACCAAGAACACCGCGTCGTACCAGGAAACGCTGAAGACATACCACCAGAATCAAGGGCACCTCGCGACGGTCCGATCGATCCAAGCGAGTCTGCCGCGATGAATGGGCTCCAAGGCCGAGCCCGGCGCTATGATGCCGGGCTCTCTGGGAGTCCCGACGGGGCTCGGGGACAAGAGCACCCGGATCTTTCATCTTTCCATGGCACGGAGGAAACCGGCGCCGGCCCATGATTCCCTCGGAATCATGGGCCGGCGCCGGTTTCCTTGTCGCGCGAAGACCGGTCGGGGCTCGATCGAGCCGGAAGAGGACCACTGTCAAACACGGCGATCTCCCAGCCTCGGGGAAATTCCCAAAGAATGCGGGCGAGATTCGCGGAAAGATCGACGCCTTTGGTCAACAGCGGGTGCGACAAAACGTTGAAAAAAAACACCGGTCGCATTTTTTATTTTTTATTGAGAGTCAGAATCACTCGCTTAATATAGATCTGAAGGTGACCGAGATAATTTTTTATAAAGCGTTCTTGATCAGGCGAAGTGGATCAACGACCTGGCAGACGGCTGGAACACAGGAGTATCCGTGGGGAGGCGCGCTGTTCGCTCGCCACACCCAGGGAATCCACCGTATCATAAATGCTATTTTAGAGACAACTTGCGGCATGCTGTCGGGTCGTTGAAAACGAATTCGATAACTCCCGCCCGGGAGCGCGAGAGGACGATGGGGTCCGATCTGCGA
>JAFANO010000161.1 GCA_019232645.1 Planctomycetaceae bacterium
CAGAGAAAGGCGCCGAAGGTCTGCCACGTTTTATCCCCCGGGCGACGTTGTTGGGGAAGCCACATCGGGGAAGGTATACACAAAGACCATCCAGGGCGCAACCCTTGCAGGCTACCAGGATTTCCTATAAGTACGCGCTGGCCCTGCGAAGAGACGGCAGGCTGAAGCCTACCCTACGAAGAAAATCCTTCGGACCTGCGCTCGAGAAAACAGCGCGTTTCAATGGTCCTGGGACACGACCCACGGGCCGATAGCTGCCGTTCGTTATAGTGTGCATATGGCGGCGAACATCGCGGCTTTGGCCGAGGGGAGCAGCCGGGTGAGAAAGCTGCCACCCCCGGAGGGCCTGTCAGATTGTCCAATCCGCGACGTAGGTCTCCTTGTGCGTGCGGTGCTTGAGGACCAGATCGGCGAAGGTGGTCCGGTCGACAACGTCGGAGATCGACTGGAGGACCTGGCACCAGACTTCGAAGAACGGGCACTCGCCGAGGAACTCGCATTCCTGGGTGCGGGCCGGGTTGACGCATTCGACCGGCGCGATCGGGCCCTCCATGAAGCGGAGCACCTCGCCGATGGTCAGGCTCTCGGCCGGCCGTGCCAGCCGATAGCCCCCCTCGGCGCCGCGCCAGCTCCGGACGAATCCGCCTCCCTTGAGGTGGTTGAGGATCGCCTCCAGGAACTTCAGGGGGATGTGCTGCCGCTCGGCGATCTCGGCGATCTTCAGGGGAGCCGCATCGGTATGCTCTGACAGTTCGTAGATGGCCCGCAGCGCGTAGTAGCTCCTCGACGAGATGCGCATCGGAACAACCCTCCCTCCGTGACGACAGGAGTCGCGAGCCGCGCCGGACCCCTCAGGCGGCGATGGCGTTGACGGGCCGTGCCTCTTCCGGATCTCGCGACCCTCTTTTCAACGATCTTCGTTCGGTCGCTCCAGGTCAAGGGGGCCGGGATCGCACGTCCACCAGAGGAGTCGTCCCCCGGCGGACGGTGAGGGCCGAGGTCGTGCGCAGCGATCCCCTGGGATCGAGGACCCTCGTGCGGGGATGTCCCCGGTGTCCAGCCCGATGCGTGCATGTGGAACACCGGCGGAGGTCCCTTTGTTTTCAGCTTCCCACGGGAGTCATGTCCCTCATCCCCGGGGGTTGATCAGCGTGCCGAGGTCGTGCAGGAGCGAATCCAGGATCAGGGGCATGTAGGCCTTGCGCTGGATCTGGTAATCGGCGTCGAGACAGCGGTCGGCCAGGACGAGGACGGCCTCGGGGTCGAGCCGGGCGGCCAGAGCCTCGCTGGCGCGGAGGTCGTCGGGGTCGGGGCAGGGGGGGGCCATGCCGGCGGTCTGCCAAAGCAGGCCGCGGAAGAACCGGGCCAGCTCGCCCACGATCAGGCGGGCGCGGCCGCGCTGCGCGACGCTCTCCTTGCTCGCCTCCTTGATGAAGGCGCCGAGCCTCAGCGCCAGGGCCGGCGGGTCGAAGCCGCGCGGGCCGGCCAGGTCGTCGATCAGGGCGCGGCGGAACTGCTCGAGCTCGGGGCTGGCCAGGCCCCGGGCGCGGCTGACACTCCCGTCGGCGAGCCGGGCGAGGCGGTCGGCCTCGGCGGGGTCGCGGGTCATGCCCTGCTCCAGCAGCAGCGCCGCCAGCTCGGCCTCGGGCAGCGGGTCGAACCGGACGACCCGGCAGCGCGACACGATCGTGTCGAGCTGGACCTCGGCCGACGTGCCGATCAGGATCAGGACCGAGCCGGGGGGCGGCTCCTCCAGGGTCTTGAGGAAGGAGTTGGCCGCTTCGTCGTTGAGGTCGTCGGCGTCGTCGATGATCGCGACCTTGCGCGCGCCCCGCGCCGGCTTCAGGCCGAGGTCGAGGCAAAGGTCGCGGATGACCGCGATCGGTAGGTCGTGCTTGTCCTCCGGCCGCGCGACCTGGAGCAGGTCGGGGTGGGATCCGGCGCGGACCTGGAGGCAGCCTGGGCAGGCCTCGCAGGGGTCGAGCGCGGCCTCGGCCCGGCGCTCGCAGAGCAGGGCTTGCGCCAGGGTCAGCGCGAAGGTGCGCTTGCCGACCCCCTCCGGCCCGACGAAGAGGAAGGCGTGCGGCAGCCTCCCCTGGCCCAGGCTGTGGCGGAGGCTCGCAGCGATTCGGTCATGTCCTCGGACCGAGTGCCAGGGCACGCTCCACCTCGCTTCGGATCCGCCGGGCGACGGTCTCGGGGTCGGCCGAGGCGTCGATGACGACGATCGGCGCGGGGTAATATGGGCAGGGGGCTTCGCGGCCGAGACGCGCGGCCCGAAGGAACCCCTCGCGGACGTGCGCGTGATAGGCCTCGGGCCGGTCCTCGATCCGGTCGCGCGCCCCCCCGACGCGCGCCCGGGCCACCTCGGGGGGCACGTCCAGCAGGAGCGTCAGGTCGGGCAGGAGGTGGCCCGTGGCCGCCAGGCCGACGCGCCCGACCTCCTCGACCTGCAGGCCGCCCGCGTCGCCTTGATAGACGATGTTGGCTAGCAGGAAGCGGTCGGAGACGACGAGCTTGCCGCCCGCCAGCGCCGGCCGGATGACCTCCTCGACCAGTTGCGCCCGGCTGGCCATGTAGAGGAGCATCTCGGCGCGGGGGGCGAGGTTCGCCGTGCCCCGGTCAAGGAGGATCTGGCGGAGCCGGTCGCCGAGGGCCGTGCCGCCGGGGTCTCGGCAAACGACGACGTCGTACCCCCATGCGCGGAGCCAGTCGGCCAGCGCGGCCGTCTGGGTGGTCTTGCCGCCACCGTCGGGGCCGTCCAGGCTCAGAAAGAGGCCTCGCGCGGGGGTGGACTGAGGGGGGTACGGGTCAGGCATGCCTCCAATTTAGCCCACTCCCAGCGGCGGGGGAAGCTCAACGGGTGGTCCCGGTGGGCGACGACGTGTGGGTGGTGGGAGGCGCGGGTAACCGGCCGCCGCCCAATCCCTGCGGGAACTGCTGGAGATAACGCTGCACGGTGACGGGCGCGACGCCCGGGGTCCCGTAGGCGTTCGCCGGATCATATCCGTTGCTGAACTGCTGGAACGTGAACGGCGCACCGGCGGCCGCGGTGTAGGGCTGATAAGACGGGTCGATGGTGTAGATCTGTCGTACCCCGAAGTGCGACTCGATCACGGAGTTCGCCGGGTCCGACGGGTTGTCGTAGGCGATC
>JAFANO010000538.1 GCA_019232645.1 Planctomycetaceae bacterium
CAGGAAGTCCCGCCGGCCCCGGTTGTCCGAGCGGCACGGGCGGCGCCGGCACCTGCGATGCCGGCGTGCACGGCGGAGCGTCCGTCGCTCTTCTAGCTTCTTGAGGATCTTCTTCTTGTCCGGCAGGTCGAGCTTGACGTTGAGGGAGCTCTCCCGATCCGTAACGACCGAATAGCCCTCGAACTTGGTCCCGTGGTCCACGCCCAGGGCGACCCGGGGCGTCTCGCGGCGGGTCGCGACCCGCAACCGGATCCCGAACGTCCCGAACTTGGACCAGACCTTCTCGGCAACGCCCCCCGCGAGCAGCTTGCGGGCCCTGGCGGGCGTGGTCGGCGTGAGCGGTTTCCCGTCGGGATCGAGCACGAAGACCAGGTGTTTGCCGACATTCGGCCCCCCCTGGCTTGGGGTCTTCTCTCCTCGAGGTTGCGCAGCGGGCTTAGACGCCCCGGGGGGCGTCGTCGGCTTGGGCGCGGCCAGGAGGGTCCGGGACTGGAGAAGCATCCTCGGAGTCCTTGTAGCCTGCTGTGCGTCTGCCCCGCAGTGCCGGAGCGGCGGGGCCCTCTAGTCAACGCTTGCGTCGTAGTAGCCCTTCTACAAGCCGCCCCCTTCAGGGGGCGGTCATTGACCGTCAAGGCTCCGGTCCGACTTCGAGCCGGACGTCGACGCTGTGGCGGTGCGCCGGCAGCCCTTCCTTGTCGGCGAGGATTCGGATGTCGGGGGCCATCTGCGCCAGGCCGGCGCGGGTCACGGTGATCATGCTGGTGCGCCTGAGGAAGTCGTTGGAGCAGAGCCCCGAGGCCCAGCGCGCCGTCCCGCCGGTCGGCAGCACGTGCGAGAGGCCGGCGGCGTAGTCGCCGACGGCGACCGGCGTGTAATGGCCCAGGAAGATCGCCCCGGCGTTGGTCAGGCGCGCGGCGAGGCGGTCGGGCTCGTCGGTCGTGAGATGGAGGTGCTCCGGTGCGATCCGGTTCGAAAGCGCGACCGCCTCGTCCTCGTCGCGGACCTGGATCAGCGCCCCGAAGCGTTCGAGGCTCTCGCGGGCCAGGTCGCCCCGGCTGAGGCGGCTGAGCTGCTGCGCCATGGCGTCGGCGACGCGGTCGATCAGGTCCGCCTCCCAGGTGATCAGGACGCTGGCGCCGGGCGAGTGCTCGGCCTGGCTGATCAGGTCGGCGGCGACGAACCGCGGGTCGGCCGAGGCGTCGGCGATCTGGACGACCTCGCTCGGCCCGGCGAGGCCGTCGATGTCGACCTCGCCGAAGACCTGCTGCTTGGCCAGCGCGACGAACAGGTTCCCCGGCCCGACGATCTTGTCCACCGGCTCGATCCCGGCCACTCCGTAGGCCAGCGCGGCGACGGCCTGCGCCCCGCCGACCCGGTGGACCTCGATCACCCCCAGCGCGTGGCAGGCGGCCAGGAGGTCGGGATTGTAGCCGCCGAACGGCGTCGGCGGCACGACCACGGCGATCTCCTCGACCCCCGCCGCCTGCGCGGGCACGACCGTCATCAGCAGCGACGACGGATACGCCGCCACGGACCCCGGGATGCAGACACCGACCCGGTGCAGCGGCAGGTAGCGCAGCCGCTGCTCGCCGCTCGGCCCGCGCTTCAGGATGGCATCGCGGTGGAGGATGCCCGTCTGGAACGAGAGGATGCTGTCCCGGATCCGGCGGAGCGTCCGGAGGTAGGCCGGGTCGGCCGCGCGCCAGGCCGCGACCAGCTCCTCGCGCGAGACCCGGACCGAGGCCGGGTCGAGCCGCACGCCGTCGAGCCGCGCCGTGTGGTCGAGCACCGCGTCGAGTCCCCGGCACCGCACGTCGGCGCAGATCCGCTCGACGACCTGCCGCGGCGTCAGCGGCTCGCCGAACGCCGTCACCGTCCGGTCCCGCCCCTGCGGGCTGACCACGTCCCCCCCGGGGCCGAGCTGCCTCCGGAGCTCCCGGATCGCCTCGCTCGCATCCTCGCTGGCGCAATCAATCCGGCAGATGTTCAAGGTCATCGCCATCGCACGCGGGTTCTCCGCTGGGTTCAACGCGTCCATTCTAGCGGGCGCGGCGACCGACCGCTCAACTTTTTTGGAGCATTTCTTGGCCGTGCGATGACCCTCCGTATAACAGTTAATTGATAATAAATGGTTTTGGTAATGGCGAGCGGGATTCGAGGTGGCCCGGGGCCGGGGCCGAATTGATTCGGGGGGCGTCGAGCCCGCTAGAATGAAGGGCGGCCGTCTCGACGGGTGTCGGGACGGGCGAACGACCATGGAGCTGCGAGAGATTTCCCGATGTCCAGGCCACCGATCGACCTGAGGTCCGACACCGTCACCCGGCCGACCCCGGCGATGCGCCGGGCGATCGCCGAGGCCGAGGTTGGCGACGACGTGCTCGGCGAGGACCCGAGCGTCATGGCGCTCGAGCATCGGGTGGCCGAGCTGCTGGGCAAGGAGGCCGCGCTCTTCGTGCCGTCGGGGACGATGGCCAACCAGGTCGCGGTGGGCGTCCACGCCGCGCCGGGCGACGAGCTGCTCTGCGAATCGGGCGCGCATGTCTACGTCTGGGAAGGGGGCGGCATCGCCCGGCTCTGGGGCGTGACCGCGCGGCCGCTCGCGGCCGGGAGCGGCCTCCTGACGCTCGACCTGCTCCGCGACAAGGTCCGGCCCGACGACGCCCATTACGCCCGGACCCGCCTCGTCTGCCTGGAGAACACGCACAACCGCGGAGGCGGGAAGATCCACCCGATCGCGAGTGTCGCCGAGGTCTCGGGCTGGGCGCGGTCGCGCGGCCTGGCCCTGCACCTCGACGGCGCCCGCCTGCTGAACGCGGTTGTCGCCTCGGGTGTCGCCGCGCATGAGTGGGCGAGGTATTTCGATACGGTCTCGATCTGCTTTTCCAAGGGCCTGGGTGCGCCGGTCGGCTCGGCCCTGGCCGGCTCGGCCGAGATCATTCGGAAGGCGCACCGGCTCCGCAAGGTCCTCGGCG
>JAFANO010000003.1 GCA_019232645.1 Planctomycetaceae bacterium
ATTTTGTCCCGGATTGTTCCAAGAACTGGCGGGGGTCGGATATGCCTTGGCGTGGCTCGCCGATCCGGAGGGAATACCCGTCGATTCTCTTCTTCCATTAGTCCGTTGCCGCGCCGCCACAAACCGATTCATGAGCTTTGGTCGAGCGACGTTGGGACCCTCTCCTATCCAGTTTTGGCGGCGATGGAGTAGGCGCCCCATCGAGTATAGCATCTCGATCAGGTGCGTTTTCCTCGGCAGAGGACTAAACCGCTTCGCGGTGGGCCAAAGGCTACGTCCCCGAGCGCCGCTGAAGCCCCACCTCTCGCCTGTGCCCCCTCTCTCGCTTGCCCCGCTCCGTGCCCGGCTCGCTCCCTGATGATAGAGGCAGCGGACGGACTCCCCGTCCGCTCGCCCCACCAACAAGGGAGCCAGCCATGACCCCGCTGCGCCGTCGCATGACCGAGGACTTGATCCTCCACAACCGGTCCCCCAAGACGATCCGCCTCTACATCAACTGGGTCGCCGATTTCGCCCGGCACTTCCACACCTCGCCCGACCAACTCGGGCCCGAGCACGTCCGCTCCTACTTGCTCCACCTGATCCAGGAGCGGCAGGTCTCCTGCAACGTCCACAAGCAGGCCCGCCTCGCGCTGCAGTTCTTCTACCGCGTCACCCTGGGCCGGGACTGGGTCGTCGCCGAGGTCGCCTGCCCCAAGGCGCCCAAGAAGCTCCCGGTCGTCCTCAGCCAGGACGAGATGGCCCGGTTCCTCGACGCGCTCGACAACCCCAAGCACCGCGCCCTGCTGATGACCGCCTACGCCGGCGGCCTGCGGCTCTCCGAGGTCGCCCGGCTGCGGGTCGAGGACATCGACAGCGCCCGCATGGTCCTCCACGTCCGCCAGGGCAAGGGGCACAAGGACCGCGACGTGATGCTCTCGCCGCGGCTGCTGGCGGTCCTCCGCGAGTACTGGGCGGCTGACCGGCCCCGGCCGTTCCTCTTCCCCGGGCGTCAACCCGACCGGCCGGTCAGCCCGCGCACCGTCCAGATGGTCTGCCGGCGCGCGCTGGAGGCGTCGGGCCTGAGCAAGCACGTGCATATGCATACCCTGCGGCACAGCTTCGCCACTCACCTGCTCGAGTCCGGCACCGACCTCCGCACCATCCAGGTCCTGCTCGGGCATCACAGCTTCAGCACCACCGCCCGCTACCTCCACGTCACCACGGCGGCCCTCAAGTCGACCCGCAGCCCGTTCGACGGGCTCGCACTCGCACCCGGAGGCGAGGCACAGCCATGACCCGACCCCGGCTCGAAGTGGCCGAGGTGATCCGGAGCTGTCGCGACGCATTCCTGGAGCGGTACGGCGCGAACCTGACGTCTGAGCAACGCCGCGCCCTCGACGACCTGACGGCCTGCCGCACGGCGGCCCTGGGTGGGCATGTCCTGGGATGCCCAGAGTGTGGGCACCAGGAGGTGTCGTACAACTCCTGTGGCAACCGCCACTGCCCCAAATGTCAGGCCACGGCCGCCGCGCGGTGGCTGGAGGCGCAGGCCGCCGACCTGCTCGACACCCCGTACTTCCACGTCGTGTTCACGCTCCCGAGCGCCCTCGGCCCGATGGCGCTTTGCAACCCCCGCGTGGTGTACGGCCTGCTGATGCGGGCCGCCGCGGAAACCCTCCTCGAGGTGGCCGCCGACCCGAAGCACCTCGGGGCCGAGGTCGGCGTGCTCGCGGTGCTGCACACCTGGGGTCAGAGCCTGGCGCTGCACCCGCACGTCCACTGCGTCGTCACCGGCGGCGGGCTCTCGCCCGACGGGGGTCGCTGGGTCGCCGGCCGCGACGACTTCTTCCTCCCGGTCCGCGTCCTCAGCCGCGTCTTCCGGGGCAAGTTCCTCGCCGGACTCCGCGCCGCCTTCCGGCGGGGACGGCTCCGCTTCCCGGGCCGGCTGGCGGCACTGGCCCGACCGAAGCGGTTCCACCGCCTCCTTGCCGAGACGGTCCGCACCGAATGGGTCGTCTACGCCAAGCCGCCGTGGGGCGGACCCGCGACGGTGTTGAAGTACCTGGCGCGGTACACCCACCGGGCGGCCATCAGCAACCACCGCCTGGTCGGCCTCGCGGACGGCCGGGTCAGCTTCCGCTGGAAGGACAACGCCCACGGGGGCCGGCTCGGGACCATGACGCTCGAGGCGGTCGAGTTCGTCCGCCGGTTCCTCAGGCACGTGTTGCCCACGGGCTTCGTGCGGATCCGGCACTACGGACTGCTGGCCAACCGCCACCGCCACGAGAAGCTGGCGCGGTGCCGGGAATTGCTCGGCACGGCCGTAACGTCTGAGGCCCACCCGGCTCCGGCTGATCCCGACCCGGTCACGCCGCCGGGCCGCGAAGCGGCGGTGACCCCGACCCGGGTCTGTCCCCGATGTGGCGCGGGTCGGATGGTCGTGGTCGCGGAGTTCCCGCCGATGACCATGGCCGAGGGGATCACCGCGGACCTCGAGGTGTTCCCGATCCTTGATAGCTCGTAACCTCGTGGGAGTCCGTCGAGTCTCGGTCTGGGCCCCATGACGTCACACCCCGATCCGTGAGCGACCGCCCTTGTGAGGCGGGATGGGGACTCCCTGGATCACGACCCCGGCCGACTTCATCGCCACGTCAAAGCGTCCCCGCGCCGACCGGTCCGTCACGCCAGAGAACCGTCCCGGCGGTTCCCGAAACCGGGGTCGGGGCCATTCAATCCCCATAGGCGAAGGGGCAGTCGGCCCACCGCGAAGCGGCTTCGTCCTCCGCCTTTGTATCCGCAAGGCCGACGAGGTCTGGGGTGAGGCCGCGCTCGGCCACGGCCTTGCGGATACAAGATTCTGCAGAATGCGCACTACTGAACTGACGGTCACCGGATGCCGTTGGTTCTTGCCAGTTTGCTATCGCAAGGCCGAAGACAACTTGCACCTCATGATATGATCGATCAGAGTTCCCAGTAGGAGGGGGGCAGGGCGATCCATGCCAGGATGGCCGCGACGAGCAGGAGATAACACCAGAGGAGCGCCTGGATCGTCGGGACGGGCCCTCTGAACCGCAGGATGCGGCCGGTGCGTCGCCGCGCGAGGACCTGGTCGCAGGCATGGACCCTCCAGCGGAACAGCCAGCCGGTGGCCCCACAGTCGAGGCAGTGGTACTGGAGCAGGAAGGCGATGCCGGCCAGGCAGGCGAACAGGAGCAGCGTGAACCTCAGGTTCCGGGCGTGCAGCGCCAGCCGGAGCGCGCCGGACCACAGGATCAGACCCAGCACCGCGAGGAACGGGTTGCCCACCAGCCGCTGGTAGTCCTGCGGGAGCAGATGGGGGGGGCCCGGCCCGGGGGAGCGCGGGGGGTCGAACTCGGGATCGTGGTGCCGCCGTCGCGGGTCCGCGTCCACGGCGCAAAACTCTCCGGGGGTGACTCTCGCCAGGGATGACACGTATAATCTCCGATCCTAACCGGGGCCGGCCTTCCCGGCCAGGACCGCCGCGTTCGGGCAGGGTGGCCGAGGTCAGGGGACCCGCGCGTCCGGCCCTCGGTCCCAGGTCATCCCCATGCCGGCCTTCAAGCCCCGGGCGGGCGAGGGAATCAGAACAGGGTGTAGATGAATGGCGCCATGCTCGACCCGGCCAGGACCACCAGGAGGCCGCACAGGCCCATGGCGATCAGGATCGGCAGCATCCACCACTTCTTGTTCTGCTTCAGAAACTCGAAGAGCTCGGCGAGCAGGCCGGGCTGAGGCCCGCCAGAGAGCTGCTCGAAGGCGGTTTCGTGCGTGGGTTCCGTCATGATCGCTTGATCCTCCTGACCTTTCAGGAACAGCGGGACTTTAAAACTGCCGGAGGTAGGCCTCCGGTCCGTGATCGGGGGTGTAGGGTTCCCAGTAGGTGGGGGCGTCGCGGTCGAAACGGCGGTTCAGCGCGTCGCGACCGATCAGCCTGAAGGTCAGGCCGATGGGTGTGAGG
>JAFANO010000199.1 GCA_019232645.1 Planctomycetaceae bacterium
TGCTTCTTCGTCTTCCTGGTGTTGTTCGTGGTCTCGCTGATCATGGGCCGCCGGGTGGTCGAAGGGCCACCTTTGTAACGGCCGGTTACCTGATCGGGGCACGGAACGGACGAGATTTTCCCGCGGGATGGGACCCTTTCTCTGGAAGGGTCTCGTCCCGCGGTCGTTCATCCTGCGGCCTTGCATCCGATCCGCATCGACCTTCCTCGAGACCTCGCCGCGATCCTTGCTGTTGGCAAAATCTTGAGATTCAAGTCGGTCGTCAACGGACCGTCGGGCGCATCGCACTTGGATTTTCATCGGGTCGGCGATGCCCGCAGTCCTCCTTTTTCCCCGAGGATTCGGATCGACCACGACAGTGAGGGTTTCGGGTCGCGCGCCCATGGCCCTGGATTTTTGCATCGAGCGGGAAACGATGTGCTCAGGTTCGTGATACACCTCGCTCCCACTCGCCGTCGTGTGGGATGCCAAGGGGCCTTGCCCCTACGCGGGGCCCGCCGTGCGGGACCGAACCTTCAGCGCCACCGAGGTCTCGGTCCGCACGGCGGGCCCCGCGTGGGTCACCCTTCAAGGCGATCCGGGGATCCGGGATCAGGTGCGGAGCTTGGCCTCGAACCGGGTGGCGCAGGCGTCGATGATGGCATCGACGGTGCGGTCGACCTCGTCGCCGGTCAGGGTCCGCTCGGGGTGCCGGAACCGGAGGCCGAAGTGGAGGCTCTGCTTCCCCTCGGGAATGTTGCCGCCTTCAAAGGTGCCGAGGAACGAGATCGACTCGAGCAGGCGTCCGGCCGCGTGCCGGACGGTCGTGGCCAAGTCGGACCAGGCGAGCGTCCGCGGGACGACGAGCGAGAGGTCACGGAGGACGGCCGGGAACGGAGGCAAGGGGTGATGGCGCGGGACGAGGTCGGCCCGCGCCTGGAGGACGTCGAGCTCCAGCTCGGCCGCCGCGCAGGCGCCGCGCAGCTCCATCGCGTCGAGCCAGCCGCGGTCGACCTCGCCAAGGAAGCCCAGGTGGATCCCCCCCAGGAGCAGCTCGGCCGCTCGGCCGGGGGCGAACGTCGAGATCGAGACGGGCCGCGCCTCCAGGTCACTGTCGGCGTGGAGTCGGTCGAGCAGTGCCTCGACCACCCCCTTGAGGCCGAGGAAATCGCGGCCGGTGACCAGCGCCAGGTGGGTCGGCTCGTCGGGCAGCGGCCGGCCGGCATGGGGCCGATAGACGTTGGCGATCTCGAACAGGTCGGCGTCGGCGTCGCCGTGCGCCTCGTTGTGGCGGCGGGCGGCCAGCAGGCTCGGCACCAGGCTCTGCCGCAGCGCGTTCTCGCGCCTCCGGCTCGAGTGCTCGACCCGCAGGGGCGGCTCGGCCGGGCCGGGCAGGAGCGGGGCGGCCAGCTCGTCGGAGACCAGGCTGAATGTCACCGCCTCGTCGAAGCCGCAGGCGGTCAAGGCATGGCGGATCTCGTCCTCGACCCGCTCGCGAGGGGCGCGGGGGGCGCTGGCCAACGGCACCGGGCGATCCTCGGGGATGTGCTCGTAGCCGAAGACCCGCGCCACCTCCTCGATCAGGTCGATCTCGCGCTCCAGGTCGCTCCGCCAGCTCGGCGGGCGATAGCTCGCTCCCTCCGACGAGGCCTCCAGCCGTTCCAGGCCGAGCGCGTCCAGGATTGCCAGGGCGCGGTCGCGTGGGACGTCGATCCCGAGCACGCGAGGGATCTGCGCGAACCGGAGGCTGACGACTGGCCGCTCCGGCCGTGGGCCGCCGACGTCGATGACGCCCGGGTGGAGAGTGCCTCCGGCCAGCTCCAGGACCAGCTCGGCGCAGCGCCGGCTGGCCCATTCGGTCCGTTCGGGATCCATCGGCCGCTCGAAGCGATAGCTCGACGGGCTGTGCAGGCCCAGCGCCCGCGCCGTCTTACGGATGGACATCGCGTCGAACAGCGCGGCCTCGATCAGGACGTTGGCCGTCGCCGGGGAGATCTCGGTGTCGAGCCCTCCCATGACGCCCGCCAGGCCGACCGGACGCTCGGCGTCGGCGATGACGAGCATCTCGGGCGAAAGCTCGTAGACCTTGTTGTTGATCGCCGTCAGGGTCTCGCCCGCGTAGGAGCGTCGGACGATGAGCCGGTGGCCGGCGAGGCGGTCGAGGTCGTAGGCGTGCAGCGGCTGGCCGCACTCGAACATGACGTAATTGGTGATATCGACGATGTTGCTGATCGGCCGGACGCCGATCGTCTCGAGCCGCTTGCGGAGCCACCATGGGCTCTCGCCGACCTTGACGCCCGAGACGACCCGCGCGGTGAACCTCGGGCAGAGGTCGGGGGCCTCGATCGCCACGGCGGCCCGCGACGCGACGGGCGGGCCGGACTCGCGCGGCCGTGGGTCGGGCTCGGTCATCGACCGGCCGAAGACCACGGCGACCTCGCGCGCGATGCCCAGGTGGCCCAGACAGTCGGGGCGGTTGCTCGTCACCTCCAGGTCGATCGCCAGGTCGCCCCCGACCTCGCTCGTCGACTCGTGGTTCAGCCCGGTCAGCGCCAGGCGCTCGGTCAGGGTCTCGACCGGCATGTCGAGCCGCACGTACTGCGTGAGCCAGTTCCAACTGACGATCATCGGTTTCCTTGACCTGGGCCTCGACTGACCACAAGCCTCCGCCGCGGGCCGGGTCCGCTACTGGGCCAGGTTAGGCAAAGATCTGGTCCACCGCGATCCTCCAGTCGGGGACGACGGGTTCGGCATCGGCCTCTTGGCCGCGGACGAAGACGGCAGGTCGGTCGGGGGAATCTTTTGGATATTTCCGAACAATCTCGTGGATGGGATCCACATCCCAGACAACCGCTGTACCTGCCTCGAAGTAGTCGGCCCGCTTGGCCGCCATCTCCGCATCCGCCGCATCACCGTAGTCGTTCTCGCTCCGGACCTCGACGGCGAAGGTCGGCGGACCGTCGAGGAATCGCATCGGATTCGACGGGAGCGGGCCGAGGTAATAGGCAGCATCCGGGGAGAAGGACTGTCTCCCCGAGGACAGTTCCGGAACCGCGAACCCCACGTTGTCAGGAAGGGCAACGCCTCGACCGGTCGCCTCCGCGTAATCGTCGAGGCTTCGAAAGATCCCGGCCCCGACTCGTCCGGGGCGGAAGCCCGTGGGCATCGATCGGACGATCCTTCCGTTGATCAGTTCCGCCTTGCCCTTCACGCGGTAGAGGTCGTCGAGCGTGGCAGGCACCTGAGTTACGGACGACATGCGGAACTCCTGCCGGTTTCTCCCCTTCGGGAGAGAATCACCTTTCCTTAACGGAATGGATTCTACCAGCGGCCGGATTTCCAAGCAACCGTGGGCGGATGGCTGGGGTCCGTCTTCGGACCCCGGCAGCCATTCCGAGTTCGAGGAACTGGGGCCCGAAGACGGACCCCAGCCATCCGCCCGCTCGACCTCGAATCGGGCAGTGCCCCGATCTGGCTCTCTGTCACCCCTTCCCCCCGACGTCCCCCGGCCAGTTCCGAAACCTCCAGCTCATCTAGTCTCCGGAGATGTCCTCCTAGGCATCTGCCATTTTGGCACCTTTTGGGGATGGCTGCCAGTTCTGTTTCGAGGGGCACTGTCAACTTGGCAATCGGAGGAGAGCCCTCGGGAGACCTCTGAGGCGTTAGCTCCGCAGATGACTTTTCCTAAATTTTAGTTTCATCGTAACTTATGACGATCCCATCGGAGGCCTTCCGGGCTAAGCTGTCATTCTGGTACACCCTCTGCATTGAAATGAATTTCGGTGGTCAGGACCCCAAGGCCAGTAGAGAGGTAGAGTGATGAGTGGGTTGAACTGGCAACGCCGCTGGGACCCGTTTCGCGACCTCCAGCGCGAGGTCGGCCGGCTGTTCGAAACGCTGGAGCCCCTGCAGCACTGGCGGCTCACGCGGCAATATCCTGCGATCAACCTGTATGACGCTGGCGACCGTTACGTCCTCGCGGCGCAACTGCCCGGCATGACGCCCGAGGAGGTCGACCTGTCGATCACCGGCGAGACCCTGACGATCAAGGGGGACCGGAAACGCCCGGAGGGGGTTTCTGACGAGAGCTTCCGCCGGCAGGAGCGCGTCTTCGG
>JAFANO010000235.1 GCA_019232645.1 Planctomycetaceae bacterium
TAGGACCTCGTCCACAGCGAGGGCGTCTTGCGGAGGTGGGGATACCTTCTCCTCAGCTCATGCGCCGTGACGCCCTTGACCGCCTTGAGCACGTCGGCGGCGGAGTCCTTCGGCCAGGCCCGCACGAAGAGGTGGACGTGGTCCGGCCGGATGGCCAGGGTTTCGATCGTCCACCCGTGCTCGGCGCACTTGGCCTCGATGAGCGAGCGGCAGTCCCGTGCCACGTCGCCCATGAGGACGGGTTTCCGCCTCCTCGGGCACCAGATGAGGTGGTAGACGACGAGGTGGATTCGATGTTCATCGCGTCGATATTCCATGTCGAGAGTATACAGGTATTCAACGAGGAGTACAAGTGTATTGCTTGAAAAAGAACGGGTTGAAACCCGAAGACGAGAAACCCGCCTGACCGCCCCCACTGAAGTGGGGCGGCTTGCGGCGGGTTCCTGCGGTCAGGCACTGGGGTATTCCCGGGTAACCGATCGGGGGCGCTGGGCACTAGGTCGGGGGCGGAGTGGTCTCGGCCGACGTCTATTAAAGCCCTAGAGATTCCGCCTTGTCGCGACGCGGGGTCTGGGCTACCCTAACCCGCTCGATCATCAGGTGCGAACCGGCGGCTTTCGAGCCCACGGGCGGGGAACCCGGCCTGACTCAGGAGGCCGGGCTCCCGTCGGCGCGGTCCACCCCTCACGTGGAGCATCCCAAGGATGGGAGCGATGTGTGCAAGATGCCTGGCGACGAGCGCCGCCGCGCTCTGGATTCCGATCGCGGCGGGCCAGGAGGCGATCGTCTCGACCGCGCCGGCGACTCCCCCCGTCGTCGAGGCCTCGGCCGCGGAGGCGTCCGGGGCGAATCCTGCGGCCGAGGCGGCGTCGGCCCGCGCCGAGGCCGTCGCCCGCTTGAAGCGATGGGACGATCCCGCCGCCAAGGCAACGTCCGAGGAGGATCCGGCGCTCCGCGAGCTCCTCGCCGAGCGACTGCGCTGGCTCGACGAGTGGGACAAGGCCGTCAAGGCGCGGGCCGACGCCGAGCACCCCGAGCCCAGCCCCGAACGCTTGGCCGCCGAGGGCAAGGCCGACCTGGAACGGGTCCGTGCCCTTCTCGACCAGTCGGCCAAGGACCCCGACGCGCTGCTGACCGGGTCGTTCCGCTACCCCGCCGCGAAGGTGACCGACGCCATTCGCTCGGAGATGAAGGAGGCCATCGATACCGCCACCAACGAGCTGAAGGACGGGAAGGAGAGACAGGAGAAGATTCGCTCCGACTCGTCCAAGAGGAGCAACCCGCTCGCCGCCCTCCGCGCCGAGCGTGACAAGATCCACCAGAGGGTCGCCACCCTGAAGGCCCGCAACGCCGAACGCGAGGCCGCGCTGGAGGCTGCGAAAAGCCCGGAGGCGCGCCAGCTCGCCCGCGAGCGGCTGGTCAACTTCCGGTGGGAGTCGCGGGTCGAGTCGGAGCGCCTGCGGGCGCAGGAAGCTCTGATGGAGCTGGAGTCCCGACGCGCCGACCTGGCCGAGCTGAACCTCAAGGTGCTCGACGCCCACGTGGCGCTGGCGACCCGGACCCTGGAACGCATGCAGGCGCGCTATCGCACGCTGGCCGCGCGGCAGGAACGTGACCTGAAGCGCGCCGCCGACGACGAGCAGAAGCGCGCCGCGAAGGCCGACGACCCGTTGGAACGCTATTTCGCCCGACGCGGCGCCGAGCTCCTCGAGCTGGAAGCCCGCGTCATCAAGGACGAGAACGCGCTGGCCAACCGGACGTACCCTTCGCTCGAAGAGGAGCGGGGCCTCGCCGACCACGCCGAGGAAGACTTTGCGAGCGTCAAGCACCTGCTCGACGACGGCCGCGTCAGCCACCTCGACGCCCTCCGGCTCAACAACGACTTCCGCCGGATCGCGCCGGAACGCGAGCGGATCGTCAAGCGAGAACTGGCCGCCGCCTCCCAGCAGCTGGCCTATTACGAGAACGCGCTGAGCGGCGTCGAGCTCGACCTGATCAACGACTCCCGCGACGATCGTTTCGAATTCGATCGCCTGCTCGAATCGCTGCCCGCGCGCCGCCACGGCGCGGCGCTGGCGGGCTTCGAGGAGCTCGAGCGGAAGCACGGGCTCCTCCTGAACCGACGCCGGCTCACGCTCGAGAAACTCGCGGCCCGCGCCGAGCAGACCCACGACCAGATCCGACGCCGGCTCCGGACGCTCGACGACCAGTACGGCTTCATCCGCACGCACATCTTCTGGGTCCGCGACCTGGAACCGATCGGCGCGACGACGCTGGCACAAGCCCGGCGCGAGCTGTTCCACGCGGGCAAGGCCCTGCTCCGCCTCGGCTGTGAGGCCTGCGATCGCTCGCTCTGGGGACGGCTCTCGGCCGAGTTCCTCGCGGCGAGCGCCGCCCTGGTGATCCTTCCCTGGCCCCTGATCCGCCTCCGGCGCTCCCTCGAACCCCGGCGCCGAGCGCCGAGGCCAGAGGCGCCGCCGATCCAGGTGGTTTACGAGGTCCAGGCGCACGCGGAATGACGCGTGCCCCAGGTCGATCATCCGCGCCTCCGGCGCTCTTGTTCACCTTTCCAGAATTCAATACATTGTGAAATCACCAGGCCCGCCGCGGCGGGCCATCCCCTACCCGGAGGCGCACGGCCCATGCGAGCCATCCGAAGTCTCCTGATCGTCGTCGGCTCCTCGGCGCCTTGGCCGGCCTACCTCGGCCTGCTGGCGTACGCGGCGCGACAGGGACCTTGGCCCCGGAGCATCGCGGTCCCGGCGTCGGTCACGCTCTTGATCCTGGCGCTGGTCGTCCTGGTGGCGTCCCTGGCGCGGTGGATGCTCCGACGGGACGGGTGGGCCGAGGCGACCTTGCAGGTGCCGGCGGAGGTGACCCGGCAGTTGCGCCGGGCGGTGCTGGCGTTGGCGATCCCCGGGATGCTCCTGCTCTGGCCCGAATCGCTGTTGAGCTGGGGGCTGATCGCCCCCGGCGGCCGACCGGTCTCGGCCTCGGCGCTCTGCCGGTTGCTCTGCCTGGGGTTCGAGCTGACGGCCTGGGGGGTCGCCTACTGCCTGCTCCGGAGCCGCTCGCCGCTGGTCCAGTGGCTCTTGCAATTCCCCGAGAACCTGGGCTGGTGGAACCGGCACCGCCTCCTCGTCCGGTGGACGGTGCTCGTCGCCATCGCGTCGGTGGTCGTCCTCGATGTGCTGGGATACAGCTTCACGGCGCGTCGGCTGGCGACGGGGGCTGTCCAGACGAGTGCCCTGACCTGCTCCTGCTGGGTGCTCTACCGGCTGATCCTCCGTGCCATCGATCGTCACGCTTGGCGCTGGGTCCGGTCCGGCCGATCGCTCGCGGGGGATGAGTCACCCGACGTCTCGGGCCCCCCCGACGACCTCGCGGCCCGGCTCCGGCGGTTGACCGTCTACCTGGTTCCCGCGCTCGGGCTGATCCTCGGGGCCTGGATCTGGGACGTCGACTTGGCGCTCTTCCGCTCCCTCGGAGAGGAGCAGCTCTGGAGGGTCGACCCGAAGAGCGACGTCTTCGTCACGGTCGGCGACCTGACCAAGGCGTTGCTCGTGATCGTCCTCTGCGCGGCGGCCTGGCGACACATGAGCACATTCTTTGCCGTCGTCGTCTTCCCCCGGATGCGCGACGACCCGGGCGTCCGGTTCGCGGTCGTGACGCTGGCCCGCTACGCGGTCCTGGGGCTCGGGTTGCTCATCGGCCTCTCGGCGATCCACCTGGGGCCGGAGAAGATCGGCGTGGTCCTGGCGGCGCTGGGCGTGGGGCTGGGCTTCGGGCTCCAGGAGATCGTCTCGAACTTCGTCTGCGGCATCATCCTCCTGCTGGAGCGCCCGATCCGCGTCGGCGACGTCGTCACGGTCTCCGGGATGAGCGGCAAGGTCGAACGGATCAACATCCGGGCCACCACAATCACGAACCCCGACAACCAGAGCATGATCATCCCCAACCGGGCGTTCATTACCAGCGACCTGATCAATTGGACCCTCAAGGACAAGGTCATCCGCGTCTCGATCCGTGTGAAGGTGGCGCACGGGACTGACCCCGACCGTGTCTCGGAGCTCCTGCTGGCACTCGCCCGCGAGGACGCCGACGTGCTCCGCAACCCGGTGCCGGTGTCGTTCATGGAGGAATTCAGCGACTCGGCGCTGATCTTCGTGCTCTTCGTGCACGTGCCCGAGCCGAGCCTCGGCGGCCGGGTGCGCCATCGCCTCTTCGCGCGGATCCAGCGGCGATTCGCCGAGTGCGGGATCGCGATCCCCCTGCCGACGCAAGAGCTGCTCGTCAAGCCGCACGGCGGCCCGGCCTTCTCGTCGCTGGGCGACCTGATCCGGACCGACTCGGCCTCGCCGACCCCCCCGACACCTCGATCCCTGAGCACTCATCCCTCAATCCCGTCGGCGGTCGAGGACTGCCATCGCGGCGTCGACGAATAGGCGAGCGTCCTGGAGACCGTCAGCCTTGGGGGCGGGCTCCACGTCTGAGGAGAACGTCTCAGGGGTTGTTCCTCGGCTCCCGCTGGCCTGGAGCACACCCAATATCAGGGCCTTCCGAGCCATGCGCCGGGAGCGACCTCGAGGCGCAATGAAAATGGCCGCCATCCCCGGCCGCCACGGTGCCGACCCCTTCTTGTCCACATCCCATCTCGACCGAGAACGTCCGACCCTCACCGCGCCAGGCGGAGCTGCGAGGCCGAAAAGAAGCCGCCGAGCGTCAGTCGACCGACGGCAGCCACCGGACTGCCGTGGCAGAGGTTCTCGCCCA
>JAFANO010000228.1 GCA_019232645.1 Planctomycetaceae bacterium
CCCAGGTCCACCCGCATCTGGATCTTGTCGCGACCGTCGTCGCCGGCCACGATCCGGACCCGCAGGGCGTCGGGATCGAATTCCCAGCCAGCCAGGATCGAAGTGATATCCTTGCTCAATCGACACGCCTCCTCCAAACCTGCGTCGCGCCTCGTCGACGCGTCCACCAAGGATTCTACGAGCGACGGAAAGTAGGGGATCGGATTCGGGCGAGCCGTCTGCGGGGGTCGGGGACGTGGACGCCGCGCGGCCCGCTCCAGTGGTCGCCCGGGGCGGGCCGCGTGGCGTGACGTGGGTCAGCGGCGGCCAGGCCGCCGGGTCCGGTCAGAGCTCGTTGCCGTCGTGGATCATCGGCGCCAGTTCCTTGGTGTTCCGCTCGACGGCCAGGACGATCGTCCGCTCCTCGACGCCGTCGGGGCTGGCGGCGACCGCCGGGATGATCTGCCTCGAGTCGGGCAGGCGGAAGCGGACGGTGAACGTGCCGTCGGGCCGGACCGGCACCGGCTCGCCCTGCAAGGTCACCCGCGCGTTCGGCTCGGTCGATCCGTAGACGATCAGCTCGGCGTCGATCGCGAAGTGGAAGGCCCGCCCGAGCGCGGCCAGGGCCCCGGTGCCCAGGCTCTGCCACGAGAGGCCCTGCATCGGCCGGTGGAACCGCTCCTCGAACAGGTCGCGGAGGTCGTGCGAGCCGGCCGAGCCGTTGGCCCCGCCCGCCTGCTGGAAGATCCGCTGGAACTGCTCCTGGACGCTCGGCCAGTTCTCGTCGAGGACGTCGGAGGAGCCCGCCCTCGGCGTCGTCACGACGTTCGACCGGGCCAGGACGAAGAACTTGCCCCGCCGCGAGAGATAGCCGAGGTCCACCCGGAAGGCCCGGGGCGGCGCCAGGACGTCGATGAACCAGTTGTTCACCCCGCCGTGGATCTCGATGTCCCGGACGTGCCGCTCGGAGGCGGCCGTCGTGTCCTCGCTGGTCACGTCCATGAGGCGGAGGATCGGGCGCGAGCCGTGCCACTCCTGGCCCAGCGCCGCCTGCGCCCGGGCCAGCGTGCCACGGCTCAGCTCCCAGTAGGTGTGCAGCCAGAACGGGTCGCGGACCACCACGACGATCTGGTCCTTGGCGTAGGCATGATCCAGCGCCCCGGACGGCATCACCGTCAAGGGGCGCGAGGCCGGTGCCGCGGTCGCCGGACGACGCGAGGACGTCGAGGACTCCGCCGCCTCGACCGGTTTCTCCGCCATCGTGGGCTTGCCTTGGGCCTTCATCGGGGCCGCCTGCGGGAGTGACAAGGCGCGGATCAGCTGATCCTTGCGCATCGCGTGCCACCCGACGATCCCTTGGTCCTTGGCTATCTGCGCCAGATGCTTTTTATTGCAATCCTTGAGTGTGTCGACGGTCATGCAGGGCCACCCCGTCTCCATCCGCGGCGCGTGCGCCGGGCGCGGATCGGACAAAGGACGCGCGGATTCCTCCCTGAGTGGACCGATCCGGGAAACGTCGTGCCTCCCGGATTCCTGCGCTCATCCGGTCGGCCTCGCGGGAGACGACGACACGCTCGCCCCGACGCCCTCGGCCGAAACGAAAAAGGCGACATCTTGCCCGTCAGATCTCGGGAAGATGTCGTCCAATTGTCCGGCCGTACTGGGAACACACGGGCGACGACATGGCGAGTCCCCACACTGGCTCGATCCAGATGCAGTGGGCATAGCAAGTCGCTTCTTTGGAAATAACAAATACCTCATCCGCTGTCAACGAAAAATTCTCGTCCTGTGTCCGATGGCGGACATCCGGGTCATTCTGTAACGTGAAACAAACGTATTAAGGACCCCCACCCCTCCATTCCTCGCGATCTGGGGGGCGGAGATCGGCCCGGGATTGATTCCTCCGGGAGAGTCCCGTCGTGGCCGTCCCGCGGCAGGCTCCGTGGCCGTCCCGCGGCAGGCACGCCGGGGTGACCGCCGGCGCGGCGGGTCCAGGTCTCGCGCCGCCCGGATCGGTCCGGAGATGGCGGTCCCCACCTTTATATCCGATAGTTCTTTACATGCGCCGGCCGTCCCCCGGTGCGGGTGCGTCGCGAACTTTGTGAAAAATTTCTCGAAGGGAGACTAGGGAGTTGACAGGCGGGTCGGGGTGGGTATAAATGGCTCTCCGTGCGGGTCGCTCTGCCACGACGTTCGCCGTCGGCTGCGAGATCCATATCAATCATCATCGCCTCGGCCCAAGAAGAAGTGTCATCCCCCAAATAAGGAGGGGGGATGCGGGAGTCATCCGTGACTCAACCCGAGCCGCGCTCGATCTTGGCCGTAGGCGTCCAGTGGGCAACGCGGGTGATGAGCTTGGGGCTGG
>JAFANO010000329.1 GCA_019232645.1 Planctomycetaceae bacterium
CGACCCGTCGTACCACGGCCAGATCGTGGCGATGACCTATCCGCAGATCGGTAACTACGGGGTGAATGACGAGGATCTCGAGAGCGGCCGGCCGTGGGTCCGCGGGTTCGTGATCCGCGAGTTGAGCCAGATCGTCAGCAACCACCGCGCGGGGGGACCGCTCGACGCGTATCTGGCCGAGCACGGCGTCATCGGCATCGAGGGGGTCGATACCCGTGCCCTGGTGCGCCTGACCCGCGTGCAGGGGGCAATGAAGGGGGTCCTCTCGACGATCGACCTCGACGACGCGAGCCTGGTGGCCAAGGCGAAGGCGAGCCCCGGCCTGGTCGGGCGCGACCTGGTGCGCGAGGTCATGCCCCGGGGGACCACGACCTGGGAGCCGGGCATCCATCGCCAATACGTGCTCACCTCGGCGAACGGCCCGGCGCCCTCGTCCCCCGAGCCGCGGCGGCCGCACGTCGTCGCGCTCGACTTCGGGATGAAATGGAACATCCCGCGGCACCTCGTCGAGTCGGGCTGCCGCGTCACGATCGTCCCCGGCACGACCCCGGCCGAGGTGATCATGGAGCACCGGCCCGACGGCATCTTCCTGTCGAACGGGCCCGGCGACCCCCGCCCGCTGGTCGAGGCGACCGCCACGCTCAAGGCGCTGATCAGGTCCGCCGCCGAGGCGCGCGGGGTCCCGATCTTCGGCATCTGCCTGGGCCACCAGCTCCTGGGCCAGGCCTTCGGCGCGACGACGTTCAAGCTCAAGTTCGGCCACCGCGGCGTCAACCACCCGGTCCGCAACGAGCAGACCGGCAGGGTCGAGATCACCTGCCAGAACCATGGCTTCGCCGTCGATCCCCAGACCCTCCCCCCCGACGTCAAGCCGAGCCACGTCAACCTCAACGACCAGACGCTCGAAGGACTCCGCCACACCCGACTGCCGGTCTTCGGCGTCCAGTACCACCCCGAGGCCTCGGCCGGCCCGCACGACAGCCACTACCTCTTCGCCGAGTTCCGGAAGCTGATGGGGCTGTCCCCCGACGCCCCGGCGGGCGGCCATGCCTGAGACCGAGGCCGGCCTCGGGGAGTGCTCGCACGCCACGTTCCACGCATCCGGCGCAATTGACGGGGTCATCCCCGAGCGTTACGTTGTTTCTTTGCGCTGCCTAGCGGCCCAAATCGGCCGCGCGTTCTGGACCGGAGATGTCGCGCCGTGGCTTCGACTTGCGTGGTGGGGCTTCAATGGGGTGACGAGGCCAAGGGGAAGATCGTCGACCTGCTCTGCGACCAGCACGACGCCGTGGTTCGCTACCAAGGGGGCGCCAATGCGGGGCACACGGTCGTCGCCGACGGCGTGACGTACAAGCTTTCACTGATGCCGACCGGCATCCTCCGGCAAGGCATCGACTGCGTCATCGGGAACGGGGTCGTCATCCACCCCCCGGCGCTGCTCGAGGAGGTCGAGGCGCTGGCCCGGCAGGGCATCGCCATCGGCGACCGGCTCCACGTCAGCGACCGGGCGCACGTGATCTTGCCATACCACCTGGCCGAGGAGCGCCTGACCGAGGAGTCGGCCATCGCCGCCGACCACCTCGGGACCACCCGGCGCGGGATCGGGCCCTGCTATCGCGACAAGGTCGGCCGGGTCCACGGCGTCCGCGTCGGCGACCTCTATCACCCCGACCTGTTCCGCGAACGCCTCGACCGGATCATCGCCTACAAGAACCGACTCCTGACGGCCATGCTCCCCGACTTCGAGCCCTTCGACGGCCGCGCCGTGGCCGATGAGTACCTCGGCTTCGCCGCGCGGCTCCGGCCGTTCGCGTGCGACACCGTCACCTGGCTGCACCAGGCGCTGGGCCGGGGCCGACGGCTGCTGTTCGAGGGGGCGCAAGGCTCGCTCCTCGACGTCGATCACGGCAGCTATCCCTACGTGACCAGCTCGAACAGCAGTGCCGCCGGGATCGCGGCCGGCTCGGGCGTGCCGACCCGGCACATCGACCGCTGGATCGGGGTCGTCAAGGCCTACACCACGCGGGTCGGCGGCGGGCCCTTCCCGACCGAGCAGGACAACGAGGTCGGCGAGCGCATCCGGCGGGTCGGCAAGGAGTACGGCACCGTGACCGGGCGCCCGAGGCGGTGCGGCTGGTTCGACGCGGTCGCCGTCCGCTACGCGGCCCGGGTCAGCGGCTCGACCGAGATCGCGCTGATGCTCCTGGACGTCCTCAGCGGCCTGGACGAGGTCCGCGTCGCCGTCGCCTACGAGGACGATTCCGGCGGGTCGATCCCCGAGATGCCCGGCCAGCTCGCCGACCTGGAGCGCTGCCGGCCGGTCTACGAGACCCTCCCCGGCTGGCCTGACGACCTGACCGGGGCCCGATCCTGGTCCGACCTGCCGGCGGCGGCCCGCGACTACGTCCGCTTCCTCTCGAAGCAGATCGGGGTCCCGGTCTCGATCGTCTCCGTCGGCCCGGAGCGCCGGCAAACGATCGTCATCGACGAGGGGAGATGACCGGGATCGGTCTCCTAGATTCACTGTGGGCCGATGGCGGTCGGGCGCCGGCGGTCGGGGGGATGAGTGGACCTGAGATGTCGCGAAGCTCGATTTCCGACGAAGGGTTGGCGCGGATCGCGGCGCTGGGGCTCAAGCCCGAGCAATTGCCCCGTCACGTCGCCATCATCATGGATGGCAACGGCCGCTGGGCGGAGGCCCGCGGCCTTCCCCGGATCATGGGGCATCGCCGGGGCATCCAGAGCGTCCGCGCGGTCGTCGAGGAGGGGTGCCGCCTCGGGCTCGACCAGTTGACGCTCTATTGTCTCTCGATCGAGAACTGGAAGCGCCCCCCGCGCGAGCTCCAGTTCCTCATGCGCCTGCTCCGCCACTTCCTGGAGGTCGAGCGGGCCGAGTTGATGGAGCAGCACGTCCGGCTGACGATGATCGGCCGCCGCGAGGGGCTGCCCGACGACGTGCTCCGCGCGTACGATCGGACCGCGCGGGAGACGTCGGGCAATACCGGGATGACCCTCTGCCTGGCGGTCAACTACGGCGGCCGGACCGAGATCGCCGACGCCGCCCGCCGCCTCGCTGAGGACGTCCGCGCCGGCGCGATCACCCCCGAGCGGGTGGACGAGGCGACCTTCGGCTCGTACCTGGCCACCGCGGGGATGCCCGACCCCGACCTCCTGATCCGGACCGCCGGCGAGATGCGCGTCAGCAACTTCCTGCTCTGGCAGATCTCCTACGCCGAGATCTGGGTGACCGGCGTCCTCTGGCCCGACTTCCGGGGCGAGGACCTGCTGGCGGCCTGCCGTGCGTTCGCGGGCCGCGAGCGGAAGTTCGGCGGGCTCCCCCGGCAGGGGTTGGTGGTGAGGGGTTGAGGGGCCCGCGCGCCATGACCATCCGAACCGCCGGAAGCCTCCCCCGATGTTAGGTACGCGGCTCGTCATGGGCTTCGCGATGGCCGGGGCGATCCTGCTGGTGCTCTGGCTCGACGAACGGTTCGCGCCCTGGTTCCCGATCTGGTTCGTGCTGGCGACGGTCGTGCTCTGGTCGTCGGCCCTCGAGTTGGTCGGCCTGCTGAACGCGACCGGCGCGCGGGCGTCGAGCAACGCGGTCCTCGGCGGGATCCTGGCGCTGCTGTTCGCCAACTGGGCGCCGCACGTCTCGCACGCGCTGCAGACCTCCGACCGGCTGGCGGGGCGCCTCCCCTACGACCCGCTGGCGCCGGTGAGCGTGCTGGGATGGCCGCTGCTGGTGTTCGTGGGGGTGGTGATGGCGACCTTCCTCGCGCAAGGCGTCCAGTTCCAGAGACCGGGCGCCACGCTGACGACCATCGCCGGCACGGTCCTGGCGTTGACCTACGTGGGGCTGCTGGGGACCTTCATCGTCCAGCTCCGGTGGTTCGACGGCCCCTATCACGGCATCCCGCCGCTGGTCTTCCTGATCGCGACGGCCAAGGGGGCCGACACGGGCGCGTACACCTTCGGCCGGATCGCCGGCCGACGTAAGCTCTGGCCCCGGCTCAGCCCCAACAAGACCGTCGAGGGGGCGGTCGGTGGCATGTTCTCCGGCGTGGCGGCGGCGCTGATCGTCGCCGCGGTGGCACGCGACCTGGTGAAGATCCCCACGCTCGGATGGGCCACGGCCGCCGGCTTCGGGCTGGTCGTCGGCTTCTCGGCGCAACTCGGCGACCTGATGGAATCGATGATCAAGCGCGACTGCTCGCGCAAGGATGCCTCGGCCGCCGTGCCGGGCTTCGGCGGGGTCCTCGACGTGCTCGACTCGCTCCTGTTCGCGGCACCGATCGCCTTCGCCTATTGGATCTGGCTCGGCCCATGACCGCGCCCCGCGACCTCGCCCCCGAGGGCATCCTCGGGGATCGGCAGCGGCGGGCGCGGGGAAATCCGCCGATCGGCGCGAGATTGACGAAACGTTGCCTTTTTCCGCCCCGATATTACATAATGATTGGCACCGACTTGGACGGGACAGCGACCGACCACGACGGTGGGATCGTGGTCCGGTCGGCACGGCCTGGATCGTCGAAGGGCGACACATGCCGGAAGTCACGATCAGCTTGAACGGTCACGATGAGGAACTCGCCGTCTTCGGCAGCCGCGATCAGCACCTGCGTCAAGTCCGCGACGCGCTCGGGGTCAAGATCCTGGCGCGGCACGGCGAGGTCCGCGTCGAGGGGGATCGGGAGCGCGTCGAGCAGGCGCGTCAGGTCTTCGAGGAGATCCGCGGGCGGTATCGCCGCCAGCGCACGGTCTCCTCGGGCGAGGTCGCCGACCTGATCGAAGCCAGCCTCCACGCCCACGAGTCGGAGCGGCTCGAGTCGATCGAGATCCGCGAGGGGAGCCGGCTCGTCCGGCCCCGCTCCGACGGGCAGTTACGCTACCTCCGGTCGCTCCGGGAAAATGAGCTGGTCTTCTGCGTCGGCCCGGCGGGGACCGGCAAGACCTACCTGGCCGTCGCGATGGCCGTCTCGGGCCTGAGGCGCGGCAAGATCAAGAAGATCGTGCTGGTCCGCCCGGCCGTCGAGGCGGGCGAGCACCTCGGGTTCTTGCCCGGCGACCTGGAGGCGAAGATCAATCCCTACCTCCGGCCGCTGCTGGACGCCTTGCACGATCTGATGGATTATGATCAGATCCGCCGCTACATGGGCAGCGACCTGATCGAGATCGCCCCGCTGGCGTACATGCGGGGCCGGACGCTGAACGACGCGGTCATCATCCTCGACGAGGGGCAGAACACGACTGTCCCCCAGATGAAGATGTTCCTGACGCGCATGGGACAGAACGCGCGGATCGTCGTCACCGGCGACGTGACGCAGGTCGACCTGCCGCTGGCGACCGTCAGCGGCCTGGCCGACGCGGTCGAGCGGTTGCGGGACGTGCCCGGAGTCGGCATCGTCTACCTGGACAAATCGGATATCGTCCGGCACCCGCTGGTGCAGGCGATCGTCAATGCGTACGAAGGGACCGAGCCGGTCAAGGAGGTGGGCGTGGGCCCGGAGATCGCCGAGCCCGACCACCCTCCCCCCACGGGCGCCACCGCCTCGGAGTGAGGCGGGACGCGGTCGGGGCCGCGCCGATGTCGGCGCGGCGCACTTCGGCGTGGGACGGGCCCCCGCCCCGTTGACCACGCGTGGCCGAGACGCTTCCATGAGCTTTGGTAAACGTCGTCCGAGACTCTCCCGGGCCCATCTCAGGCCCTGCAACCCGATCGCCCACCACCAAGGCCGCCTGGCCCGACAACGGGATCGCCTGGCCCGCCTCGCCGTCCTCGCGGTCGCCGTGATCGCCACGTCCGCCATCATTCAGGGCTCGGGGCCCCCCTTCACCTTCCGGCTCGGCCAGCGGCCGGGGCGCGAGGTCCGCGTCAGTGTCGACGAGTTCAAGCGACGCAACCTCAAGAAGACCAACAGCGCGCGACAGATCGTCGGGGACCAGGTGGCGCCCACGATGGTCAACGACCCCGCTCCGATCCGGGACCTGGCCGAGCGGCTCGACGACCTGACGGTCGCGATCGCCAAGGCGCCCCGGCTCGACGCGCTGCCCGCGAGCCTCCGCACGACCTGGAACCTGACGCCCGAAGCCTTCGACGCGATCAAGGCGGCCGGCGACACGCCCGAGCGGCGCGACGCCCTGCACCGGCAACTCGCCCAGGCGTTCGCCCCCTTGATCCGCGACGGGGTCCTGCGCTACGATACGCTGCCCAGCCATGAGGAGGCGAGCCGGATCCTGGCCGTCCACGCCGTCGGCCAGCCGCCCGAGCAGGCGCGCCCGGTCCCCCGCGAGCGGGTCGTCCCCGAGCGGGTGACCACCCCCGAGGGCCCGATCTTCCGCGAGTTCATCGCCGCCTTCCTCATCCCATCCGTCGGTCCGGCGCTGTTCCGCCTGGTCGCCGAGAAGCTCAAGGGGACCGCGACGCTCACCTACGAGGAGCAATACACCAACCGGCAGCGTGAGCTGGCGCGGAGCCGGGTCAAGGACGTCTACGACACCTACCGCCGCGGCGACGTCTTGGTCGAGCAAGACCAGAAGATCGAGGAGGAGCAGTTGATCCTGCTCCGGATGGAGCACGACGCCGCCAACGCCGCCCTCGGCCTGGGCGCCCGGGCCCGCCGCGCCGGCTCGGTGGTCATCCTGGTCGCGGGGCTGTTCGCCCTGATCGGCTACTACGTGCAGCGGCACGAGCCCCAGATCGCCGGCGACCTGCGCCGGATCGCCGCGCTCTGCGGACTGGTCGTCCTGACGATCGGGCTGGTCCGGCTCCTCGCCGTCCAGCCCTGGGACGCCGAGTTGATCCCGGTGGCGATCGCCGCCATGACCCTGGCGATCGCCTACAATCCGCACTTCGCGCTGATGGTCACGTTCGGGCTCTGCCTGCTGACGAGCCTGGCGCTGGGCACCGGCATCGACCACTTCCTGGTGCTGATGGGGGGGACCGCCGCGGGCGTGCTGACGCTGCACGAGGTCCGGACCCGGACCAAGCTGATCAAGGTCGGCGCGACCGCCGCGCTGGGCTACTTCGTGCTGACCTGGGCGACCGGGCTCTGGCAGGCGCAGCCGCTGGGCCTCATCGCCGGCGACAGCCTCTGGCGCGCCGGTTGGGGCTTGATGGCCGGGTTCTTCCTCGGCGGCAGCCTGCCCTTTGTCGAGAACTCGTTCGGGATCGTCACCGGGATCAGCCTGCTGGAGCTGGGCGATATCACGCACCCGTTGCTGCAGGAGCTGGTCCGGCGCGCCCCGGGGACGCACAACCATTCGATCACCGTGGCGACGATCGCCGAGAGCGCCGCCGAGCGGATCGGCGCTCAAGCCCTGCTCGTCCGCATCGGTGCCTACTTCCACGACATCGGCAAGATGCTGAAACCCCATTACTTCGTGGAAAACCTGGCGGGGGCGGCCAACCGGCACGCCAACCTGGCGCCGGCGATGAGCACGCTGATTATCATCGGGCACGTCAAGGATGGCGTCGACCTCGGCCGGCAGCACCACCTGCCCGAGCCGATCATCGACCTCATCGAGCAGCATCACGGGACGACGCTCGTCGAGTACTTCTACCACGAGGCCAACCGCCGGAACGAGCTCAATCCGGACGCGGCCGCCATCCAGGAACGCGCCTTCCGCTACCCGGGTCCCAAGCCCCAGACCAAGGAGGCCGGCATCCTGATGGTCGCCGACGCGGTCGAGAGCGCCAGCCGGACCCTCTCGGAGCCGACCCCCGCGCGGATCGAGGGGCTGGTCCGCGAGCTGATCGAGAAGCGGCTCCGCGACGGCCAGTTCGACGAGTGCGGCCTGAACCTCCGCGAGATCAGCGAGATCCGGGAGAGCCTGATCAAGTCGCTGATCGGCATCTATCACGGCCGCGTCAAATACCCGGAGCAGCGCACCGCCTGAGCGCGGCCCGTCCCAACCGAAGGACCTCCCATGGACCAGGACCCTCCCCCCCCCGCCATCGAGGTCGCGATCAGCAACACCCAGCGCCACCTGGAGATCGATCCCGAGGCGCTGGCCCGGCTGGTCCGCCGCGCGCTGCTGGCCGAGGGGGTCGCCGCCGCCTCAATCTCGCTGGCCCTCGTGGACGACGCGACCATTCATCAACTAAATCGGAGATACCTCGGGCACGACTGGCCGACGGACGTGATCAGCTTCCGGCTCTCCGAGGTCGGAGAGGTCCCCCTCTCGGGCGAGCTGGTGATCTCGGCCGAGCTGGCGGTATCGACCGCGCGGGAGGCAGGGGTCGACCCCTGGGCCGAGCTGGCGCTGTACGTGGTCCATGGTGTACTGCACCTGTGCGGCCATGACGACCAGTCGGAAGACGACCGAGCCGCGATGAGGCGTCGAGAACACGAGCTCCTGGCCAGGGAAGGGATCACTGATACGTTCCCCCTGATCGGCCCGGCCGAGGTGATCGGCGGGGGACGGGAGAGTGCGCGGTGGTCGGGCTGAACCTGGGCGGGACACTCACGGTGGGCCTGCTGGTCCTGGCGTTGCACCTCGTGTTGGTCACGCTGACCCGGGCACTCCGGACCTATTCGCGGAGCCGGCTCGAGGACCTCTGCGCCCGGCGCGGACACCGGGCGCGGGCCGACGAGGTGGCGCACCTCGACGAGCCGACGGAGCGGGCCGCCGAGACGCTGGCGATCGCCACCGGGCTGATGCTGGCGGCGCTGCTGGGGGCGACCGCCGACCGGGTCGCACCGCGCCAGACGGCCGTAGCGGTCGTCGGGATCGCGCTGGTGGTCGGGGCGCTGGGCTTCGTCCTGGCGGGGACGATCGGGCGCGTCTTCGCCGAGGTCGTGCTCGACGCCTTCTGGCCGGCGGCGGGCGCGCTCCGCGCCCTGACGGCCCCGCTGCTGTCGGGGGCGCAGGCGATCGAGGCCCTCGTGCTCGGGATCGCCCCGAGGGCCGATGCGGCGCCTCGGCCGGCGAGCGTCGAGGTGGAGATCCCCTCCGGCGGCGATCACCCCGTCTTCGTGGAGGCCGACCTGCCGGGATCGACCCGCGAGCTGCTCCAGCACGCCGTCGAGTTGACGCAGCTCGACGTCTCGGAGATCATGACGCCCCGCTCGGCGATCGTCGCGCTGCCGGCGACGGTCTCAGCCCGGGTGGCCGCGCAGACCTTCCGCGAGACGGGCCTGAGCCGTATCCCGCTCTTCGGCGAGAACCGCGACGACATCATCGGCATCCTCTACGCCAAGGACCTCTTCCCCCGGATGACCGACGCCGAGCGCCCCGACGCGGTGACGCCCCGCAAGCTGGTCCGGCCAGCATACTGTGTGCCCGAGACCAAGAACGCCTTCGAGTTGCTCGAAGAGTTCCGCGGGCGTCGGACGCAGATCGCCATCGTGCTCGACGAATATGGCGGCGTCTCGGGGCTCGTCACGCTCGAAGACCTGCTCGAAGAGCTGGTCGGGGCAATTGATGACGAGCACGACATCCCGACGCCCGAGGACCCGGTGGTCCCACTGGGCGGGACGCGGTACGAGGTCGACGCGATGCTCTCGATCGAGCACTTGAATGAGCGTCTGCACCTGCGCCTGCCGACCGACGCCGACTTCCTGACCGTCGGCGGACTGGCCTTCCACGCCCTGGGGCGGCTGCCCGAGCCGGGGGCCTCGTTCCGGTTCGAGAAGGTCGAGTTCACTGTCACCGAGGTCCACGACCATTCGATCCGCCGCGTCCGGATCGACCTGCAACCGACTGCCGCGGTCGGCAGCCAGTAGGCCGGGGCGCCCGCGGGCGTGACCGGGGCCCGATCGTCGTGACCCCGTCTTCGAGGTGATCGCGTGGCCGCCGTCCGCACACTGGGGCTGGTCCTCCGCTCGGTCGAGGTGTTCGAGACCAGCCTGGTCGTGACCCTGTTCACCCGCGAGCTGGGCAAGGTCGCGGCGTTAGCCAAGGGGGCTAGGCGGCTCAAGTCGCCGTTGCAGGGTGGGCTTGACCTGCTCGGCGTTTCCGATATCGTGTTGCTGCACAAGGCGTCCGAGGCACTCGACCTCATCACCGAGGCTGCGCCCCGGGAGCGTTTTGCGTCACTTCGCCGCGATCTGGCGGCCCTGTATGCCGGCTACTACATCTCCGAGCTGCTGTCGGACCTGACCGACCTCAACGACCCCCATCCCCGACTGTTCGACGCGGCGGTGGTCACGTTGCGGCATCTGGACGACCCGACGTTGCGAGCCCGGCGCGTGCTGCGGTTCGAGCTGGCCTGCCTGCGCGAGCTGGGGCTGATGCCGGCGCTCGACGACTGTGCGCATTGTGGCCTGGAGGTGGTAGCCCGGGGAGACAAGGTGGCCTTCGGGCTGGCGACGGGCGGCGTGCTCTGCCCCGAGTGCCGGCCCGGACAACCGCATGTCGCGACGCTCTCGGGGCGGACCCTGGAGGCGATCCGCGTGCTGGCGAGTCCGGGGAACACCTGGCGCGACCTCGACCCGAGCGCCGCGACGCTGGCGCCGGTCCGGACGACCCTGGGGAACGTCATCAGCCACCTGCTGGGCCGTCGCCCTCGTCTTCTGCCTTATCTGGGAGTCTGACCCGAATGGCCTTGGCGCACCGGCAACCCGACCCTCGACGCCGGCCGACCCGTGGATTGGGGGCCGTCCTGGTGTTCCTCGCGACGGTCTCCGGCTGCCAGACCGGCAGCGGAAGCTTCCTGACCGCCTGGCGGATGAGCCGCGATGCGTCGCTCTCGAAGGGACCGACCAAGGACGAGCTCCAGGACGACCGCAACCTGCTGGCGCGCTGGCTCTCCCCCAAGCGGCCCCCGAGCTCCGCGGCGACGGCGGACAAGGCCCCATCGCCCCTGATCCTCGGCTCCGACGGCTGGAAGCCGATGAAGCCCGTCCCCAACCCCGAGGCCGACGCCGAGTTTCAAGCCGCCGAGCGCCTCTTCCAGCAGGGCAAGTTCGACGACGCCGAGAAGGCCTTCCAGAAGCTCGCCAAGAACCGCAAGGGGACCCCCTGGGGCGAGCGCGGCCAGTTCTACCTGGCCGAGACCCAGTATCAGAGCGGGAAGTACGTCGCCGCCCGTGACAGCTTCGAGCAGCTCGTCTCCGACTACCCCGGCACCGAGTATCTCGAGAAGCTCGTCAGCCGCCAGTACGCCATCGCCGAGCGCTGGCTGAGGCAGTATGACCCCGACATCAAGCCCGAAGAGAAGATCGCCTGGA
>JAFANO010000239.1 GCA_019232645.1 Planctomycetaceae bacterium
TCCGGTCTCGCATCGGCCACCACATCGAACACCCCGACCCCACCGAGGAACTCCTTCGGACGGCCCGACAAGGGCGGCGTCAGGACATCGGGCCGGGGCATCCGGCCCGTACCCGGACGATCCCTCAGCCGGACCACCACCGGAGGAATGTCGAGGCAACCCGCACGCCGGGGGATGACCCGGAACCGCCAGAGGAATAGGTTCCGCTCGGTCACGAGATCGCCGATCCCGCGGGCGCTGATCGGCCTCACGTCGGTGCCGACGAGTGCGACCTCGGCACCGGCCACCCGGGGCGTGCCGACCCGAGGCCATTCCGCCTCCGCGACCGTGCCAACCTGGAGATCGATCGCCTGGCCGACGTAATACGGACCGGGCGCGACCTGTACCCGCACGTGGAGCGGTCCCGAGTCCTGGGCGAGGGTAGGTGGTGCGACCCTCGCCAACGCACACAACGCGAAGAGGAAGACGAGGGCAATCCGGTCTCGAGGCATGACACTACCAGTCTATCCGATCCTTTTCGCGGTCCGGCGGCGACTCGTCCTCAATGCGATGGTGCTTTGCTTCACGGATGTTTTCCAGGGCGGTCGCGAGTCGGACCTCGGGCGATCCGGCCTTCGGGGTTGCGGGACCGATCCCTCGGGCGCCGCCGGGTCCGTGCCGGCCTGTCGTCGCTGTCGCTTGTGACCCAGCGCCGGGGGGTGGGGCTTCGGACAAGGGCCCGAGAGGGGGTTTGCCGTTGTCAAGGCTCGACTCCTTGGGACGATTCGGAGGCGAGGAGGACCTCTCGTGCGAGCGAGGCCGGCTCGAGGGGCGCCGCGCGGCCTCCTCGGCAAACCGGCGGTTGATTGCGGCATCGCGGCGGATCACCGCGAGCGGCTCGCCGGGGGCGGTCGAGGTGAGGCAGGCGTCGTAATGGCGGATCGCGGCGGCGACGTCGCCCAGTGCCAGCGCGGTGTTGCCCAGGGCATAGTCGATCCGGGTCCGGAGTGCGACGCCGGCCCGGTCGCGGGCCTCGCCGTAGCGGGCGAGCGCCTCGTCGTAGCGCTCGAGCCGGAACAGCGTCGCCGCGGCGTCGAAGCGGGGGACGGCTGCGCCCGGGTCGAGTGCGATCGCGCGCTCGAAAGCGGCCAGCGCCTCGGACAGGCAGCCGGCATCGTAAGCCGCCCGGCCCCGCTCGACGGCATCGGCCGGCGACTCGCCCCCCTTCGCCGCGCCGAGGCCGGCCAGCGCCAGCACGACGACCCACCCGGTGGACCTCCATCGGGCCCCCCTGCGCGGCCAGCTCCCGCCTACGCCCAGCACCAGCGCGGCGAGCACGAACACTCTGAACCGCTCGGCGCGCTCGGGGGCCCGGATGGCGTCGCGGCGCTGGCGGGCGACAGGGGCGATCCGCGTCAGGTAGAGTTCCCCAAGGTCCGCCATCGTCAGCCCCGCGCGCACGAAGGCGCCGCCGGTCGCGCGGACGAGCGCCTCGAGAGCGACGTCGGACCGCCTCGACCGAACGGGCGTCCCGTGATAGCTCAGGACGGCCGGGCCCCGGCCCGAAGGGATCTCATACCCCCTGGCGTCGTCGCCGACCGCGACCGCATGGATCAGGATGCCCGCCTCGCGGATCCGGTCGAGCCTCGAGGTCCAGGTCCCGGCATGATCCTCGCCGTCTGAGAGGAGGACGATCGCGCGGCCCTCGGCGTGCACCTGGTCGCCGAAGGCCTCGACCGCCGCGTCGAGCGCCTCGCCGAGGTCGGTCCCGCCCGGCCGGACGCCCCCGGGCCGGAGCGCCCGGAGCGCGTCTGACACCGCGCCGAGGTTCTCGGTCAGGTGACGGCGGACCACCCCGCGACCGGCGAACGCGACCACCGCCATCCGATTCCCCGGTTCTCGCCCGAGCGCACGGACGAGGCCCTCGGCCATCTCGATCGCCGCGCCCAGGCGGCTCGGTATGGCATCCTCGACCGCCATGCTCCGGCTGACGTCGACGAGCAGGACGACATCATGGCCTGGCGGCGTCGGGGGTCCTGGCGCCCTCCCCCAGCGCGGCTGCCCCAGCGCCACGATCAGGCAGGCGATCGTGCCGAGCCACCACGCCGCCCCATCCCCGAGCAACCTGACCCCCTGCCCCAGCGCCGACCAGTCGCGGGCCCGACGCCTCGCGCCGGTCACGACCCAAGCTGCCAGCAACGGAACGAGCGCGAGCAGCCAGAGCCATTTCGGATGAGCGAAGTACATCCCTCTGACCTAACAGCTGATGCCACGAGCGAGCGGCGAACCCGGGATCAGGGCAGCCGCCGGAGCCTCCCCGCCGACATGATCCGGTCGAGGGCCAACAGCGCGAGCGCCGAGCCGACCCAGGGGGCATACCATTCACGATAACGGGTCCAGACCGTGCCGCGAACGGGGCTCTTCTCCAGGGTGTCGATCGTCTGGAAGGCCTGGTCGAGCGCGCGGGCATCGGAGGTCTTGAAGGCGCGGCCGCCCCCGACCCTCGCGAGCCGCTCGAGCCGCATGAAGTCGGGACCGTCCATTTGGCGAGCCAGCGGCATCCGGGTGTCCGGATCGACGGCATGGACGACTCCTCCCTCCCGCCCCACGGCGATCGTGTGGAGCGTGACCCCCAGGTCGCGGGCCAGCGCCGCCGCGTCCTCGGGGTCGAGCGGATGCGGGACCGCCGGGCTGTTCCGCCCGTCGGTCAGGAGGATCAGCACCTTCTTCTTCGGCGTCGCGGCGACCAGGGCGTCGAGCGACCAGGCGATCGCGTCGCCGAGGTTGGTCCCGTCCTCGCCGGGCCGCGCCGGTCGGATCGACCGGACGGTCTCGAGCACGAGCCCGTGATCGAGCGTCGGCAGGACGGCGTGGTCGGGATAGTTGGCGAAGACGACCAGGCCGATCAGGTCGTCGGGCCTCCCCGAGACGAATCGCGCCAGCGTCGTCTCGGCCACTTCGAGCCGCGACGGCGGTGCCTGCCCCGCGGACAAATCAACCTCGCTCATGCTCGAGCTCTGGTCGAGCGCCACGACAATCGCGACTCCCCGCCCGGCGATCCGGGTCCTGCCCGCGACCGTCTGCGGCCGCGCCAGCGCCACCGCCATGCAGGCGATCGCCAGGCCACGCAGGGCGACCGGTACCCTCCCGAGCAACCACGCGCCATGCATCGGCGACGACCCGAACCCCTGCAGCGAGGGCCAGGCGACCCTCGGACGCGCCCGGGCCGCCATCCACGGCAACGGCACCAACGCCAGGAGGATCAGCCAGCCCGGCTCGCCCCAGTGCATCCCGCTCCGCCCTCACGCGCCATCCGAGCTCGCAGAGGCACGACCCCTCCCGATATTCTACCGCCACGCACGATTCCGTGTCCGAGCTCCCGTCTGAATGGTTGTCTGGCAACCCCCTACGATATCCAGGGGACGCACGTCATCCCCGACCCGTCACGACTCGCGTCCGGGCGACGCGAGGCTTCAGGGCGGCCCGGGCAGCCAGGGCGCGGGCCAGGGCGGCCTCGGGGTCGGGGTCGAGGACGGTCAGGTGGCCCATCTTCCGCCCGGTCGAGGGGGTCCGTTTGCCATAGAGGTGGAGCTTGACGCCCGGGTCGGCCCGCAGGGCGGCCTCCCAGTCCGGCTCGCCGCCGGTCCAGAGGTCGCCCAGCACGTTGACCATCGCCGCTGGCGACACCAGGTTCGTCATGCCCAGTGGGAGACCACAGAGGGCCCGGACCTGCTGCTCGAACTGGCTGGAGACGGCCGCCTCGATCGTCAGGTGCCCCGAGTTGTGCGGCCGGGGCGCCAGTTCATTGATGAGCAGGCGGCCCTCGGCTGTCAGGAAGAACTCGACGGTCAAGACCCCGACCGTGCCCAGCGCCTGGGACACGGTCAGCGCCAGTCTCCGCGCCTCCTGCGCGATGATCGGGCCGACCGCCGCGGGCATCACGGTCGAGTCGAGGATGTGTCGGTCGTGCCGATTCTGCCCGACCGGGTAGGTCACCGCCTGGCCGTCCCGGCCACGCGCGACCACGACCGAGACCTCGGCCTGGAAGTCAACCCAGCCCTCCGCGACGCAGGCCACGTGCCCCAGGCTCGACCAGGCAGCGGTGGCATCCCGCGCGCGATCGACGCGGACCTGGCCCTTGCCGTCGTACCCCGAGGAGGCCGTCTTGAGGATCAAGGGGAGCCCGACCGCCTCGACCGCCGCCTCCAAGTCGTCTCCCGTGCGGACCAGGTGCCAGGGGGCGTGCGGGATCCGGTGCCGAGTCAGGAAACTTTTTTCCCGGATTCGGTTCTGGCTGACCCAAACGGTCCGCCACCCCGGCCGGACCGGCCGCCGCCGGGCCAGCCATCGGAGGGCGGGGGCCGAGACGTTCTCGAACTCGACGGTGACCGCCTCGGCCCGGTCGGCGAAGGCCCGGAGGGCGGGCAGATGGTCGGAGGGCGCCACCACCGACCAGTGCGCCACCTGCGCGGCGGGTGCGTCATCGGACGCGCTGAGCACCCCGGCGCGATAGCCCATCCGCTGCGCCGCCTGGAGGAACATCCGACCCAGTTGGCCGCCCCCGATGACACCGAGCGAGGCGGGGGGCCGGAGCACGGCGGGTGGACCGCTCGGACTCATGTCGGCGACTCCCCCACCGCGTCGGTCTGCGCCTGACGGAAGGCGGCGAGCGCCGCGCGGATCGCGGGATCCTTCCGCGCCAGGATCGCGGCGGCCAGCAGCGCCGCGTTGGCCGCGCCGGCGGTGCCGATGGCCAGCGTCCCCACCGGGACTCCCCGGGGCATCTGGACGATCGACAGGAGCGAGTCGACACCCCGCAGCACCTTGCTCTCGACCGGGACGCCCAAGACCGGCAGGAGCGAGACCGCCGCCAACATCCCCGGCAGGTGCGCCGCCCCCCCCGCGCCGGCGATCAGGACTTCCAGGCCCCGCCCCTCGGCCTCGCGGCCGTAGCGGTACAGCCGATCCGGGGTCCGATGCGCCGAGACCACCCGCGCCTCGTGCGGAATGTTCAACTCGGTCAAGACGTCCACCGCGTGTCGGAGTGTCTCCCAGTCCGATCGGCTGCCCATCACCACGCCGACCAAGGGAGGATCCGGAGAGTGATCCGGCATCGCTTGCCTAATCATCCTGCCAGGGACGGGGTCCGGACCGCGACGCGCGACCCGTGATGTGCCGCGGAGCATACCACGGGGGTATCTTACCCCCTCGACCGGCGGGTTGGCCAGAGGCGATCGGAGGGGGCCGGCCCTCCCCGGCATGAGGCTTGAAGGCATTGCTCGACGCCCAATCTCCGGCCGATCATTGCGGGAGGACGGCGAGGCTAACGGTTTGACTTTGTTCCGGGTCGTGCAAAAGGTATTC
>JAFANO010000396.1 GCA_019232645.1 Planctomycetaceae bacterium
CGGAGTCCGGGTCGATGCTCGTCGCGCCGCGATGGCGGCGAGCCGCGGCGGGTCCGGGTGGAGAGGTCGAAATTTTTTACGGTCATGAAGCGAACCTCCGTGCAGCCATGATCTCGATCCCAACGCAATCGTGATCGACCCTCGACCTCATCGATCTCGTATCGAAGGGGCCCCGGCGCTCATCCGACGCCGTCGCGCTTGTCGGCTCATCCCCACCCCATCATGCCCACTGTCCCGAGGGGCGTTGGACTGTCACACCCGACTCAGGTACCGTAGCCGAGGAGGGAGCGAACTGGTTGACGATCCACAGGAGGATCAGGGTCGGCAGGCAGGTGAATCCCCAGTTGTAATAGAACCAGATCAGGGGATCGTCGCAGACGACCATGAACCAGGCGTTGTAATAACTAATCGACCACCAGGCCAAGACCCAGGGGACCGTGGAGTACCGCAGGAAATACTCGTAAGAGGTCCGGAGCAGGAGCGCAAGGCAGGTGATGACGATCGCAGTGCCCCAGGCGCCGCCGTTCAACTGGGTTGCACCGAGGAGGCCGATCGCCGGGCCTGTGAACGTCGCGTCACGCTTCAGCTCGGAGCCCGCGATCCAGGCGCTCACCCACTGCTCGCGCCCGAAGAGCGGCTTGTCTCTCCAGACGAACCGCGGGATGAAGGTCGAGAAGACGCGGAGATAGTTGGCCCCATAATCAAAGCCGGACCTCTCCGGGACGGTGTCCATCATCAACAGGAAGCCCCCGTACTCCACCGTCTCATGGGTGACGAACTTGACAGGGACCCCGTCGTCCTCCTCGATGTTCAGGCTCTCCATCAGGGAGGAGAGTTGGAAATCGCCGATGAACTGGAGGAATGTCGAGAACGAGGGTCGATCTCCCTTCTCCTTGTAGTTCCGCCAGCCGATGGCAACGCCGACGACGAAGACGCCGGCGCACGCCATCGAGATCAGGACCGGCCACGACGGCCGCTTCCGTCGCGCGATAAAGTAAGCGCAGGCGGCCGAGAGCACGCCGATCAAGGAGTGCGAACGCTTGCCATTGAACATCCAGATGAAGACATACGCGGCGGCGACCGCCACCCCCATCCAGAGATAGGTAGGCCGGTTCGATCCGGCCGAGGCGCCGGTCACGATCAACAAGTTCGCGGCGACCAGCATGAGGAAGGGGAACGAGCGGAGCAGCGCCGCCTCCGGTGAGAGGTCCGCGGCCGATGAGTCCTCGGAGCGAAGGAGGACCCCCGAACAGACCAGGCCCCAGATGATGAAGGCGGGGCTGATCAGGTTGATGGTTGAGGTCGACCATCGCGCGGGAGGGCGCGGCAAGAGCGGGGCGAACAGGCGGCCGAGCCCCGAGTAGTAGACGAACACGAACAACACCAGGGACCACAGCGCCCGCTGGTTCGCCAGGCCAACAAGCTCCTCCCCGCGGACGTTCACCGCCCAGTCGTGGTAGGAGATCGCCTGTACGACATAGACCTGGAGATACCCGACCAGGAACAGCCAGATCGGGGCGAAGGGGTCGAACCTCCGGGTCACGACCTGGATCGTGAACACGCCGAGCATGATGGCGGCCGTGCCGAAGACGTAATTCAACTCCACGGTGCTCCCCCTCCTGGGATGCGGTCGTCTCCTCAGCGGATCAACTGGCGCGCGACTTCGGCCACGGCGGCGTGGTAGCGCGGCCAATCAAAGGCCTCGGCCCGCGCCCGCGCCGCGACCGCCATCCGCCCGCGGAGCCCGGGATCTTCGCCCAGGCGGCTCATGACCTCGGCCAGGCGATCGACGTCCCCGGCGGGGACCACGAACCCTTCGATCCCGTCGTTGACCACCGAACCGGCGGCCGGGGTCACGATGCTCGGCAGGCCGCAGGCGAGGGCCTCGTAGGTGACCACGGCCGACCCCTCGAAGAGCGAGGGGAAGACGAACACGTCGGCCGCGGCCATCCGCGACGGCATCTCGGCGTGCGCGACGCGCCCCAGGTGCTCGACCTCGCCGAGGTAGTCGACGAGCGGCCCCAAGTCGCTCGGCAGCGGGCCGAGGAGCTGGAGCCTCCAGCCCGGGCGCCGGACGCGTCGCCAGGCCTCGAGCAGGTACTTGATCCCCTTGCGTTGGGTAATCCCCCCCGCGAACAGGAACGTGCACGTCGTGCCGTGACGCTTGGCGGCGTCCGGACGGAACCGGTGGGTGTCGGCCGCGTAAGGGATGACTCGGATCTTGTCGCGCGGGGTCCCGTGGCGAGCGAGCGTCTCGGCAATGTGGTGGGAGGGGACGAGGATGCAGTCGGCGAGCTCCAGGTCGCGGAGCCGGCGCTCATGGAGCCAGGCGAGCTCCTCGCGATCGAGCGCGCCGTCGCCGAGGTAGATCCGGAAGAAGTCGGGGGCGGCATATTCCTCACGCGCGAGGACGGCCTGTTCCTCGCGGACATCGCCGTGAACCATGCTCAGGATCGTGGGGATGCCGAGCTCGCGGCAGCGCGGCAGGGCATATTGCGACCCGACATCGCTGAACACGAGGGCCGCGCCGGGACGCACCCTCGCCAGTGCCCGCGCGAGCCCGCGGTCGAATCGTCGTGTTCGCCACCGAGCGATCCGTCCCCTCATCGCCCGACCACCCGCCGCCGACCGATTCTCCAGTTGAATCGCCAGGTCGTAACTCCAGGCCGAGCGCACCCGCCGGCGCGGGATCTCGGGGTCGTGCCGCCGGACGAGCGTCCGCTGCCAGCGTGCGAATCGCGCGGGGGCGACGCGGCGCCCGAGCTCCGCGAGCAGACCCTCGGCGTCGTAGTAGAACGCCGTCCGGAAGCTATGCAAGAGCTCGGCCCGCGCCAGCCCGACCACCGCCTGATAGGCGGGCGGACGAGCATCGGGGCAGGCGACGATCACACCCTCGGCTGCTTGGTGTCTCATGGGAGTTGTTCGATCATCCGAATGAATGGGCGGGTCCGAATCCCTTCGCGGCTTCCCCGGGTGCCGGCCTCGACCTCATCCGTGCGCCGGGGTTGCCCCCCAGCACGCGCGCCCTCCGCCGGTGAACCAGCCCTTGAGCTTGAGGAAATGCTTCTCGTACAGGTTCCAACTGAGCAGCGCCACCCCCAGCGAGGTCCCCATCGCCAGCGCGATGAACAGGAGCTTACCGATCCAGACCCATCCGGTGCGCTCGGCCAGGAGCCCCGCCGGGAAGAGTCGCTCGAACAGGGGGATCAGCGGGTAGTGGAAGACGTAAAGGCCGTAGCTATACTTGCCGAAGAATCGGAGGAGGCGCCCGTTCCAGAACCGTGCCTCGGGTCCATCGGGCGCGGCCGTCAGGGCGAAGAGCAGCAGGGTCGCGAAGAGCCAGGAGCACATGCTGAAGCGGAGGATCAGCACGCTCCCGTCCATCTTCGAGAGATCGCACTTCCACCAGGAGACGATCGCCATCACCACCGCGCACCCCGTCGCGCTCAGGAAGGCCCGGGCCCTCAGCGCGCCCACTTCGATCGGGCCGCGGACGACCAGGGCCAGGAAAGCCCCGGCGGCCAGCGCATCCATGCGGCAGGGCGTCAGGACATAGATCGCGATCGGATGATCGCCGTCCAGGACGAGGCCGACCCTGCACGCCAGGGACAGGAGCATGCACCCGGCGCAGACCATCATGCCCCGCTTGCGGTCGCAGAGGTAAATGATCGCGGGCCAGAACAGGTAGAAATGCTCCTCGATCGCCAGCGACCAGAAGTGGTTGAACCCCCCCAGCAGGTAGGCCTCTTTCCAGGACAGGAACAGATTCGAGGCGTACATCCAGAGCCAGGCCTGATGCGACTCGGCTTCGCGCCAGATGAGCGACCCGCGGGAGGTCGCCAGGGGAAGCAGGCCGAACGAAACGAACAGCACGCCGTAATACAGCGGGAAGATCCGCACGCTCCTGCGGATGTAGAAGTCGCGGAAATAGTGGACCTTCCCCTTCGCGTCATAGAGGATGCCCGTGATCAGGAACCCGGAGAGCACGAAGAAGAGGTCCACCCCGCAACCGCCGAGGTGGAGCAGCTTGGAGAAGGCCCGGCCGAGCCGGGAAGGGTCCTCCGGCCCGAGGTTGAAGTGGTAGGCCATCACGAGCAGGATGGCCAGCCCCCGGACGGCGTCCAAGGCGGGGATATGACCGTCAAGCCTGAGGCGCGACGGCACGGGTGAGAGTAACGGCGCCCTTCGGGCGATCGTCCCCGGCGGTCGAGATCGCGTCTGGCTCAGGATCATGGCGGCCTCCATTCCGCGCGTTCGCATCGGGGCTTTCTCCCCCGCCCCTGTTCGCCGTCGCCCGACAAGGTGCTCAGGCGTAACTGACCTGAGGGGCGATGACCGCGTCGATGACCCGGCCTTGCAAGTCGCCGGGGACTTCCAGACCGAAGAGACGAAGGATCGTGGGCGTCACGTCCATCAGTTGCATGCCCGGGATCGGGCCGCACGGGGCGATCCCCGGGCCGGTCGCGATCAGGAGACCATCGGGCGCGTGGTTGGCGTCATCGGGGCCGGTGTCGTTCTCGAAGGTGTGGACCTGGCCGATGCCGACCGTCCCGACCGAGCGCCAGCGGAGGTCGCCGAAGTAGACGAGCAGGTCGGGGGGCGCCGCGCCCCGGACGATCCGGTAGAGATGCTCGGGCTTCAGCGCGCGGGTCCCGATCGCACGTCCCGCGGGGTCGCCCACTGCCTCGAGCTCGGCGGCGAGGCGGTCGCGGGTCGCCTCGTAGTCCTCCGGCGGGATCAGCCCTTGGGGCTCGCGCCCCTTCACGTTCAGGAAGAGCCGCCCGTAATAGCCCCCCGAGCCCCACGCCGTCGTCTTCGCCCAGTCGACCTTCAACCCCTCGAGCCGCGTCGGCCCGGCCGGGGGCTCTTGCAGGACCAGGTAGCCCTGACGGATCAGCCACTCGTTCAGCGCGATCCCGCCGTGCATGCACTGAGCACCGTGGTCGGAGACGACAATCACGTGCGCATGACCGGGGATCACCGACAGCAACTCGCCGACCTTGCGGTCCACGAACTCGTAGTAGTCCGGGATGACCGACTCGAAGGGATTGCCCGACTCGTAGCGGTGGTGCCCGGGATCCATGTACTGCCAGAAGGCATGGTGGACCCGATCCGTGCCCATCTCGACCATCATGAAGAAGTCCCAGGGCTTGGACGTCATCAGGTGCCGCGCCAGCGCGAACCGCTTCTCGGTCATCCGGATCAGGGCGTCGCGGATCCTGCCCTTGTCCGGAGTCCGGAAGTCGCTGACGTCGAACTCATAGGGATGCACGTCGGCGAGCCGGGCGATCTCGTCCTTCAACTCGGGGGGGTAGGTGTAGTTGGAAGCGATCGAGGGCGTCAGGAAGTCGGTGACCATCAGGCCGTTGACGGGCCGTGGTGGATACGTCTGCGGGACGCCGAGCAGGATCACCTGCTTGCCCGCGCTGCCCAGGAAGTCCCAGAGCAAGGGCTCGCGGACGGCCAGCGAGGTCGCCGTCGTCATCTTCTCGTACGAGTGGTCGGCGCGGTTGCGGAACCCATAATAGCCGAGCGTGCCGGGGTCCTTGCTCGACATCATCGACATCCATGCCGGCACCGTGATCGGCGGGTCGCAGCTCCGCAGGGTCCCCCAGGCTCCACGGCGGCGGAGCCGGGTCAAGTTCGGAAGCCGTTCCGCATACCGGTCGAAGACCAAGCTGGGTTCGGCGCAGTCGAGTCCGATCACCACCACCTTGGCCGCATCGTCGGTCGTCATCCCGGGTCACTCCTGCGAGGGAAATTTCGGAAGGGAGCTCACCCCATCGCGGATCACCCCATCAGCGGGTCGTCCCAATCGTCTCGTCCCTCAGACCATCTGATAGCCGAGTGCGTATTTTTCGCGACGGGCCAGCTCCAGGTCGTGCTCGATCATCATCTGAACGAGGCTGGGGAAATCGACCTCGGCCCTCCACCCGAGCACTTCCCGCGCCTTGATCGGGTCGCCGAGCAGGACATCGACCTCGGACGGACGGGTGTACTTCGGGTCGAACTCGACGTAGTCGCGATAGTCGAGGTCGAGGTACGAGAAGGCCACCTCAAGGAACTCACGGACCGAGTGAGTCTCGCCGGTGGCGACGACATAATCGCCGGGCTCGTCCTGCTGGAGCATCATCCACATGGCGCGGACATAGTCGCCAGCGAACCCCCAGTCGCGCTTGGCGTCGAGGTTCCCCATCACCAGCTTGCGTTGGAGCCCCTCCTTGATTCGCGCGGCGCCGAGCGTGACCTTACGGGTCACGAACGATTCGCCCCGGCGAGGACTCTCGTGGTTGAACAGGATGCCTGAGCAGGCGAAGAGCCCATACGCCTCGCGATAGTTGACGGTCTGCCAGTGGGCGTAGAGCTTGGCGCAGGCGTAGGGGCTGCGCGGGTGGAAGGGTGTGTCCAGGCCCTGCGGCGGCGGCGCCGACCCGAACATCTCGGAGCTCGACGCCTGGTAGAATTTCACCAGCTGCGTCCGGTTGAGTTGCCGGACGGCTTCGAGCAGGCGGAGCGTCCCGAGCCCGACCACATCGGATGTATAGAGCGGCTGGTCGAAGGAGACGCGGACGTGGCTTTGTGCCCCCAGGTTATAGACCTCGTCGGGGCGGAGCTGCTCCATCAGGGACGAGAGGCTCGATGCGTCGGCCAGGTCGGCGTAGTGGAGGTGGAAGCGGTCATGGGCGTCTTGGTCTCGTTTGAACAGGTGGTCGATCCGCTGCCGGTTCAGGCTGCTCGAGCGGCGCACGAGGCCGTGGACTTCATACGCGGGCTGGCTCAGACTCAGCAAGAATTCGGCGAGATAGGATCCGTCCTGGCCCGAGATCCCTGTAATCAACGCGCGTTTCATGAATCGGTCCTCTTCGACACTTGGGCCGGGCAACGGCCAGTGAACCGGGCGTTGGGTCGGCCCCCGGGTCCCGACGGAACGCCTCGGCTCATGGGATGAAGTATTCGGCCCTCATCGCGGGCAAGATCGGCTCCATGGCCACGAGAAGAGCCCTCGCGAAGTCTTGGAGTGTCGCGCCATCGGGATCGCTGGCGCCGGGGCAGAAGACCTCGACAGTCATCCCCGAGCCGCGGGTCGTCCGTCCGTGACTGCTCCGGCTGGTGATCGGGAGGCTCCGGACAAAGTGTTCCAGCCGGCCTTCTCCGAAGATGTAGTACCAGAACCCGATTTCCTGGACCAGTTCACCTTGAGCATAAGCCAGCCGCATGATCGGGATCGTCCTGTCGCCGGTGCCGGAGGAGACCGGAAGCACCCGGCACTCCGATTCGACCTTCGACCAGCCTCCCGACGGCAGGCAGATCTCCGGCGAATGGCGGAGGTTGGTCCCGAACCGGGAGTAGTTGATCCAGAGCCAGACGCGACGGCCGGGACGGCTCCGGCTCTCATAGACCCGGTTGAGGAACTCGGTGGTCTGAGCCTTCTCGACGATCTCGGGATCGACCGGTTCGTCGTGCCCTACCCAGTCGCCCAGCTCGGTCGGGACTGTCCCCAGCGGGGCGCGCAGCGGCGGACGTTCGATCTTCGTCAGGGATTCCAGGCCGGCCTGCGCGGCATAGCCGCAGGTCAAGATCATGCCGCACAGCGCCACACGACGGATCGGAGACATCGCACGTCCTCGCCGGCTCTGGCCCGGCCTTCCTTGGGGGAAACGAGTCGGGGGAGAACTCTCGACGGC
>JAFANO010000539.1 GCA_019232645.1 Planctomycetaceae bacterium
CGATGATCGTTCCGGACGTCGAAGTGACCAAACAGAGCCTCCTCGATTACGTGGGTGACACGCCGCTGGTACGGCTGCGGAGACTCGCCGAAGGGCTGCCCGTGCAAGTCTGGGCCAAGGTCGAGTCGGCCAACCCCGGCGGGAGCGTCAAGGACCGCGTCGGGATCGCGATGATCGATGAGGCCGAGCGCGCGGGGTGGCTCGGGCCGGGCGGGACGATCATCGAGGCGACCGCGGGCAACACCGGCGTCGGCCTCGCCATGGCGGCCGCCGTCAAGGGGTATCGCTGTATCTTCGTCCTGCCCGACAAGATGAGCGACGAGAAGGTTCGGCTGCTCAAGGCCTACGGCGCCGAGATCGTGATCACGCCCACGGCGGTCGCCCCGGACTCCCCCGAGAGCTACAACGGGGTCGCCGACCGCCTGGCCCGCGAGATCCCGGGCGCCTGGCGGCCGAACCAGTTCGCCAACCTGGCCAACCCCGAGGTCCACTACCGCACGACCGGCCCGGAGATCTGGAAGCAGACCGGGGGGCGGATCACCGCCTTCGTGGCCGGTGTCGGCACCGGCGGCACGATCTCCGGGGTCGGCCGCTACCTGAAGGAGCAGAACCCGGCGATCCGGGTCATCGGGGCCGATCCCGAGGGCTCGGTCCTCTCCGGCGACGCCCCGCGCCCCTGGAAAGTCGAGGGGATCGGCGAGGACTTCGTGCCCAAGACGCTCAACGGCCAGATGGTCGACGAGTGGGTCCGGGTCGGCGACGGCGAGTCGTTCCACACGGCCCGAGCCCTGGCCCGGCGCGAGGGGATCCTCGCGGGCGGCTCCAGCGGCACGGCCGTCGCCGCCGCGTTGCGCTACGCCCGCCGCCTCGGGCCCGACGACCTCATCGTCGCGCTCTGCCCGGACACCGGGCGGAATTACCTGAGCAAGTTCTTCGACGACCGCTGGCTGGCCGAACAGCACCTGGACTGGGACGCGCCTCCCCCCTCCACGGTCGGCGACCTGCTGCGGACACGAGGCGCGCGCCCGCTCGTGACGGTCCGGCCGGAGGACACCGTCGCCACGGCCGTGGAGATCCTCCAAACGACCGGGTTCTCGCAGCTCCCGGTGGTGCGCGACGAGCGGGCGGTCGGCAGCATCCAGGAAATCACCCTCGTCCGGACCCTGCACGACGGCGGCGACCCGAGCCGGGTGGCCGTCGACGAGATCATGGCCCGGCCGCTGCCCCAGCTCGAGGTCGGGGTCCACCTCGACGAGGCGTATCGCCTCCTCCTGGCCGGGAACACGGGAGTCCTGGCCGTGTCGGAGGGGAGGGTCATCGATATCATCACCCGGATCGACCTGGTCCATTACTGGAACCAGTCGCGCGCGCGTTGACGGGGCCCCGAGACTTGGGCGGCGCGATGCCGCCGCCCGCCGGCCTTCCTTGCGAGACACCTCCATGGCCAACGAATCACGGGCCCAAGGATTCTCCACCCGGGCGATCCACGCGGGCCAGGCCGCCGACCCCGCCACCGGGGCGACCGTGGTGCCGATCTATGCCACCTCGACGTTCACCCAGGAGGCCCCGGGCGAGCACAAGGGCTTCGAGTACTCGAGGAGCGGCAACCCGACGCGCGCGGCGCTGGAGACCTGCCTGGCCGCCCTGGAAGAGGGCGAGCAAGGCCTGGCGTTCGCGTCGGGCCTGGCGGCCACCACCGCCGTCCTGTCGCTGTTCCGCCCGGGTGACGAGGTGGTCGCCGCCTCCGACCTCTACGGCGGCACGTACCGGCTGCTGGAGCGCGTCTTCCGCCCTTGGGGGCTCGCCCCCCGTTATACCGACGACCCTCGCCCCGAGGGCTTCGCGCGGGTCATCACCCCCGTCACCAGGCTGGTCTGGATCGAGACCCCGACCAACCCGCTGCTCCAGGTCCTGGACATCGCGGCCATCGCCGAGCTCGCGCATCGCGCCGGGGCGCTGCTGGCGGTGGACAACACGTTCGCTTCGCCCTACCTGCAACAGCCGCTGAGGCTCGGCGCCGACCTCGTGGTCCACAGCACGACGAAGTACCTCGGCGGCCACTCGGACGTAGTCGGCGGGGCGGTGATCGGCCGCCGCGACCTGCTCGAGCCGATCCGGTTCTACCAGAACGCCGCGGGTGCCGTGCCCGGCCCGTTCGACGCCTGGCTGGTGCTGCGCGGCCTCAAGACCCTCGCGATACGGATGGAGCGGCATTGCGCCAATGCCGCCCACCTGGCCGCGTGGCTGGCCGAGCAGCGGGCGGGTGTCGAGCGGGTGTATTATCCCGGGTTGCCGTCCCACCCCGGCCACGACCTGGCCCGCCGACAGATGCGCGACTTCGGCGGCATGATCAGCGTCCGCCTGGCCGGTGGCGCCGAGGCCGCGCGCCGGCTGCTGACGCGGACCCGCCTCTTCAGCCTGGCCGAGAGCCTCGGCGGGGTCGAGTCGCTGATCAGTCATCCCGCGACCATGACGCACGCCAGCATCCCGGCCGAGGTCCGCGGGGCGCGGGGCATCGACGACGGCCTGGTCCGCCTGAGCGTCGGGGTCGAGGATTACGACGACCTGCGCGACGACCTCCAGCAGGCACTCGCGGACGGCGGTTCGTGATCGAAGGGATCCCTCGTCACATCGAGAGGCCAGCATCGTATACGATCCTAGATCGCATGAAGTCGATCGGGGCATCATTTGCCAGGGGAGAGGCAGCCCTCTCGTGCGGCGTGCGTCCCTGGCCGCAATGGTTACGTCCGCCCGCGTTCGAGCCGATGTTTCGCCCGAGACCAATGCCTGATGGGAAGGAATGGTTTTCCCGGGGGGTGGGCGACGCCCACAGGTCGAGGTCAAGGCCGGTGGGCGTTGCCCATCCGACGAATGGCGGGTGACATCACCGGGACGGCGGGTCAGCCCACATCGCGTGAGACGAAGCCGCCCACATGCCCTGAACGGCATTTCCAGAAAAACGTGAATTTCCCGCCCGACCGGAACGATAAAGAAAGCCGGGACCGGTGTGCCTCGGTTGGTATCACTTCGAATCGGGGGTCCGGCACCAAGAGCTGTCAATGCTCAACCGGAGGGGGACCTCTCATCCGGGACTGATGGTTGCATGCATCCTTTCATGAATGACGTCGGGAGAGCGATTTGCTCTCGAACGACACGGGGAGATTGATTAGGGTGGAGGGTGGTTGACTTGCCTTAAAGGTCGTCTATGTCTTATGGTTTCCCTGAGAGGGGTGCGGGTACGGTGGCCGGTCGAGGAGACGGCCTGGGTGACGGTGTGTGCGAAGTGGAGGAGGGACGAAGGTGGCAAACGGCACAGGGGAAGGCAAGGCGCGGCGCTCGTATCGACCGGCCGTGGAGTCGCTCGACGCGCTCCGCCTGCCGAGCGGTGCCCCGCAGACGCTCCCCGGCCTCGCCGCCGCGTATGACCTCTTCGGCCCGGCGTCGGCCCCGACCGAGACGCATGCGCC
>JAFANO010000575.1 GCA_019232645.1 Planctomycetaceae bacterium
CGGCCACCGATGGGCATCGATCACTACTTCGGGTATTGTGGTTTGTGACCCAGAATCGCCACTGAGGACGTCGAATCGGCCCGACCCCGCCCCGAAGGGCCGAGCGAGGTCGGGCGATGACGGCCCGAAACCCCCGGCCCGGCCCCCCGGCCTCGGGCGAGGGAGTTGACCCGAAACCCTCACCGCACCAGGGAATGCGCCCCGTCCCATGACACCTCCGCTGCGACTGCCCGACTTCCGTGTCACGAAGACCACACTCGCCAACGGCCTCGACGTGATCGCGCGACGCCAGCCGCACCTGCCGCTGGTGGCCGTGAACCTCTGGTATCACGTCGGCTCCAAGAACGAGGAGCGGCGGCAGCGCGGGTTCGCGCACCTGTTCGAGCACCTGATGTTCGAGGGCTCCGAGCATTACCCGGGCGATTTCTTCAAGCCGCTCCAGCGGCTGGGGGCCAACATCAACGGCTCGACCTCGACCGACCGGACCAACTACTTCGAGGACGTGCCCTCGGCCCACGTCGAGCTGGCCCTGGCGATGGAGTCGGACCGGATGGGGCACCTGCTGCCGGCCCTCGACGACGCCAAGCTCCGGATCCAGAAGGACGTCGTCAAGAACGAGTACCGGCAGAACTACGCCAACCGGCCCTACGGCCTGGTCTGGCAGCACCTGGCCGAGGCGCTCTACCCGCCCGACCATCCCTATAGCTGGCTGACCATCGGCGTCATGGAGGACGTCGAGGCGGCGACCCGCCAGGACGTCGAGGCGTTCTTCCGTCGCTATTACGTGCCGAGTAACGCCAGCCTCTGCCTGGTCGGCGACATCGACGAGGACCGCGCCCTGGCGCTGGCCGAGCGCTATTTCGGGCCGATCGCCGGGGGTGCCAAGGCCCTGACGCCCCGGGCACCGACGCCCCGGCTCGACCGCGACGTCGAGATCCCGCTCCACGACCGTGTCGAGCTCGACCGCGTCTACCTCGCCTGGCCGACGGTCCCGCTCTTCCACGACGACGAGGCGGCGCTGGTCCTCCTGGCCGACCTCCTGGCGCGGGGCAAGTCGAGCCGGCTCTATTGCAAGCTGGTCGTCGCACGCGAGCTGGCGCAGGACGTGACCGCGTACCAGGCGGGCCGCGAGCTGGCCGGGAGCTTCGGCGTCCAGGTCACGCTCCGGCCGGGCCGGTCGCGCGACCTGGCCCGCGCGCTGAGCGACGCCGAGCTGGCGGCGATCGCCGAGTCGGGCGTGACCGACCGGGAGCTGGCGCGGGTCCAGAATGGCCGGCTCGCCGGCTTCTTCTACGCGCTCGACAACATCGGCGGGTTCGGCGGCGTGGCCGACCGGCTCAACGCCTACAACACGTACCTCGGCGACCCGGAGCGGATCACCTCCGACATCGCGCGGTATCAGGCGGTCACGCCCGACGCCGTCCGCGACGCGGCGCGGCGATACCTGGTCGGGGCGCACCGGGTGGCGCTGACAGTCCTGGGCCGCAGGGTGTCGTCGCCGCCGGCGGCGGTCCCGCTCGATCGCTCGGTCCCCCCCCCGAGCGCCCCCGCGGCGCCGTTCCGGGCCCCCCGGCCCGACACGCGGACCCTGCGCTGCGGGCTGCCGCTCTGGGTCATCCCCCGCCGCGACCTGCCGATCGTCGCGGCCACGTTCGTCCTGGACGGCGGCGGGGCGCGACAGGGGCCCGGCCAGGGCGGCCTGGCGCAACTGACCGCCGCGATGATGGACGAGGGGACCACCTCGCGGTCGGCGTTCGATCTGGCCCACGAAGCCGAGGAGATGGGTACCAGCCTCTCGACCAGTTGCGGCTGGGACGGCTCGTACGTCGGCTTCCAGTGCCTGACGCCTTACCTCGGGCGGAGCCTCGACCTGGCGGTGGACGTCCTCCGCAACCCGACGTTCCCCGCCTCGGAGTGGGAGCGGATCCACGGCCAGACCCTGGCCGCGCTGAAGGCCGAGCGCGACAGCGCCGAGGCGCGGTCGGATCGCGCCCTGCTCCGCGCGCTCTACCCCGAGGACCACGCCTACCACCTGCCGATCGACGGCGCCGAGGCGACCGTCGCCCGGCTGACGCGCGACGACCTCCGGCGGTTCCACGACCGCCACCACGGCCCGAGCCGGGCGGCGTGCGTCGTGGCCGGCGACGTCGACCCGGACCAGCTCGCCGAGGCGCTCGACGACCGCCTGGCCGGCTGGACCGGCCCCGAGGCCGCACCCCTCGAGCACACCGACCCCGCGCGGGGCGACCGTCCGAGGCTCCTGCTGCTCGACCGGCCCGGGGCGCCGCAGGCGGTCGTGCGGGTCGGCCACGTCGGCCTGGCGCGGCTCGACCCCGACTACACCGACGTGCTGGTCCTGAACCAGGTCCTGGGGGGCCAGTTCTCGTCGCGGCTCAATGCCAAGCTCCGGGAGGAGAAGGGGTCCACCTACGGCGTCCGGAGCCATTTCGAGTGCCGTCGCTCTGCCGGGCCGTTCTTCATCGCCGCCAGCCTCCAGGCCGACCGGCTGGCCGAGGCGCTGGAGGACCTCCACCGCGAGGTCGAGGCGCTGGTCGGCGGCCGCTCGCCGACGGCCTCGGAGCTCGATGACGCCCGCCGGGCCCTGATCGAGGGCCAGGCTCGCCAGTTCGAGACCCCCTCGGCGCTGGTCTCGCGGTACGCGACCCTGTATCTCCACGGCCTGCCGCCCGACTACCATGCCCAGTTCGCCGAGCGGC
>JAFANO010000584.1 GCA_019232645.1 Planctomycetaceae bacterium
AACGCCACTTTGGCCGAGGACATGGGCTGCTGTGTTTCGACTATCCGGAATGCTCTTGCCGCCCTTCGGGCAGCCGGCTGGGTCCGTCTTGAGTTGGGATCGAACCAACCCAACGGCCGACGCATCTGGCTGACGTGGCGGTGCGGATCCGCACCGCCGGCACGCGTCCCACAAGTGTCGGACACCCCCCAACCGATTGGACCCCCTCCTCAACCAGCCGGGCCCCCCGCGCAACCGGTTGGACCCCCTCCTCAACCGGCCGGGCCCCCCGTCCAATCCATTGGGCCCGAAAGGAGAATCGTCGTCGTAGAAGCGAACGAAGAAGCATCTGAAGAAGCCCGGGTTACGGATCCCGCCCCACGATCACGACCGGCAGTGCCGCAGTCACCCGCGGCACCCGAGGCCCCACCAATGACGGTCCGGCCGCGAGCCGACCGGGAGCGATCGGGACCCTGTGTCCTGCCTTTTGACCTGCGGGCCATCGGTCGACCACCGGCTCCGCCTACTCCGCCTTCGCCGGCGAACGATCCTCGCACCCGCCGCCCCCGTCCCGGCCTGGGTCTGACCCTGGAGGAGCTGGCCAAGGTTGCCGGGGATGACCCGATCCTCGCCGCCGAGTTAGCCCGCCGCACGGCACTCCCGTCGCCGCCGGAACCGCCACCGGCGACCGTCCCGACGGCTGAGCTGTTCGCGGCCTTGCCCGGCCGGCACGACCTGATCATGGCCGCCGCACGGCGGATGTGCGAGGAGACGGGGGATTATAAGGTGGCGAGTCAGCGAACCTTCGAGCAGATGGCCGAGTCTGTGGCCACGCGGGCAGTGCCGGCAGCGGTCTTGCTCAGTTGTTATAAGCAGGCGATGGGCCCGAAGGCGGAGCATCGGGGGAAGGTCCTGGTCGCAGCGTGGCAGCGGGAGTCGCGGGATTACGCACCGCCGATGCGCCGCTGATATCAGGGCCCTTGCCCCGCTCCATAACAGCGTGTGCCTCGTCCCAATTTTCCCGGGGTTAGGGGTTGTTTGCTCGTAACCATAAACGCCAGGCTCGTTTACGGCCGCGACCGGGAAGTGATGCGTGGCGGCTGGTCGATCGTGCCACGCTGTTTACTGCCTGGGTTGAGATCCGGTCGGACGATGGGCTGATAGGATCCGTTATGCTAGAGCGCCGAACGATTTGTTGGCATACGATTTGGTGGAGATCGTGGGGAGGAGGTGCCCCATGCCCGCCTATTCCCAGGATCTTCGCCAGCGCGTCATCGATGCCGTGGAGCGGAAAGAGGGCTCGATCCGCCAGATCGCCCGCCGCTTCGTCGTCAGCCTCTCCTTCGTCGTCCGGCTCCTGCAGCTCAAGCGCCGGACCGGCTCGGTCGAGCCCAAGCCGCATGGCGGTGGGCGCCGACCCGCCTTGGGGCCCACCGAGCTGGAGCGGCTCAAGGGGCTGGTCGAGCAGCAGCCCGACGCCACCCTCGAGGAGCTGAGGGATCGCCTGGGCGTCGACTGTAGCACCCTGGCCATCTCGCGCGCCTTGGGCAAGCTGAAGCTCCCCCGCAAGAAGAAGGTCCCTCGTGCCCGGGAGCGGGACACGCCCGAGACGAAGCGGAAGCGGCGGGCCTTCCGCAAGCGGTTGGCGGGGATCGACCCGCGCCGGCTGGTCTTCGTCGACGAGACCGGGGCCGACACGGCGATGACCCGGACCCACGGCCGGGCCCCGGCGGGACAGCGGGTCGAGGGGGCCGTCCCCGGCCACTGGGACTCGGTCACCCTGGTCTGCGGACTGCGGCTCTCGGGGGTGACGTCCGCGATGGCCTTCCGGGGCGGCACCGACACCGCGACGTTCCAGGGGTACGTGGAGCAGGTCCTGGTGCCCGAGTTGCGGCCCGGCGACGTGGTGATCTGGGACAACCTCAAGCCGCACCGGGCGGAGGGGGTGGTGGAGGCCGTCGAGGGCGCCGGCGCGGAGGTGATCCCACTGCCGCCGTGGAGCCCCGACCTGAGCCCGATCGAGGAGATGTACTCGAAGGTCAAGGGGGCGCTGCGGTCGGCGGCGGCGCGGACGAAGGAGACGGTCTATGAGGCGTTCGGTTCGGCCTTGCCTGACGTGACTCTCAGCGATATCGCGGGATGGTTCCAGGACCGAGCCACGTACGCTATGCAACTGTGAGGCGCTCT
>JAFANO010000616.1 GCA_019232645.1 Planctomycetaceae bacterium
CCCCCTGGGCCGAGTACGCCGGGGATTATGACCTCATCCGCGACAAGATGGCCGAGGCGATCGCCGGCTTCGAGGACTTCAACCGCCGTGTCCGCCAGCCGCTCGGCTTCCGGCTCAAGCAGCCGGCCCGCGAGCTGACTTTCCTCACCGAGACCGGCCGCGCGGAGTTCTCCGCCGCACCCCTTGCCGACGTCGCTCCCGCGCCCGGCCGGCTACTCCTCGGCACGATCCGGTCGCACGATCAGTGGAACACCACGATCTACTCCGACAACGACCGCTACCGGGGCGTGAAGAACCTGCGGACGCTAGTCTTCATGAACCGCGACGACATGCGCGAGCGCGGCCTCGAGAAATACGACCTCGTCGACATCACGAGCTTCGCGAAGGACGGCTCGACGCGCGGCGTCCGCGGCTACCGGGCGTTGCCCTACGACCTCCCCCGCGGGAGCGCGATGGGCTACATGCCGGAGCTGAACGTCCTCTGCCCGATCGGGGACTACAGCCCCCAGAGCGACCAGCCGCTGATGAAGCACGTCGTCGTCGAGATCACCCCATCCCGGGCCCCATCGCGGGAGGACGCATGACCGGGACATGCCACAGGACCGGTGTCGCGAGCGTCGCGGTCGGCCGCGTGACCGGCTCGCTGTCCGCGCCCGCGTGCGACGAGATCTCGGTCGAGGAGCCGCTGGAGATCCGCGTCGCGGAGCACCCGGAAGGCGTCCCCCCGAAATCCGTGGCGGTGACGATGCGGACGCCGGGCGACGACGTGGGGCTGGCGGCCGGGTTCCTGTTCACCGAAGGGATCATCGCCGGGCTTGACGAACTTGAGGGCGTGAGGCGCGTGGGGCCGAACGCGGTGGAGGCGCGGCTGCGGCCAGGGGCCCGCCTGGACCCGGCCAAGCTGGACCGCCACTCGTTCGTGTCGTCGAGCTGCGGCGCCTGTGGCAAGCGCTCGATCGCCGCCGTGCGCGTGACGGGTCGGCATCGGATCGTGTCGGGGGAGCCGCGCCTCGCCCTGGAGGTCGTCCACGGCCTGCCCCAGGCGCTCCGGTCCGGCCAGTCGGGGTTCGCCCGGACGGGCGGCATCCACGCCTCGGGCCTGTTCGACGCGACCGGCCGGCTGCTCGGGCTCCGGGAGGACGTCGGCCGCCACAACGCCCTGGACAAGCTGATCGGGGCGGAGCTGCTCGCCCACAGCATCCCCCTGACAGGCCGCATCGTCCTGGTCAGCGGCCGGGTGAGCTTCGAGCTGGTGCAGAAGGCGGCGATCGCCGGCGCCCCCGTGCTGGGAGCCGTCGGCGCCCCGTCCAGCCTGGCGGTCGAACTGGCCCGCGAGTGCGGGATGACGCTGCTCGGCTTCGTCCGAGACGGGCGTTTCAACGTGTACTCCGACTCCGGCCGGATCGATTCGTCGGGATCTCTGATACACTCCGCGTGACGCAACGCGACAGCCAGCCGTGGCGGCCGTCCGCTGCGCGATGACCCGAGGGAGACGGACATGAAACTGCGACTTAAGGGGAACTCGATCCGCGTGCGGCTGGACCGCCGTGACATCGAGGGGTTGATCGATCGCGGCCGGATCGAGGACGCCGTCCGGTTCGGCCCGTGCCTGGCGTTCTCGTACGCCGTGGAGCTGGGGTCAGCCCCGCGCGAGCGCCCGTTGGCCTCCTACGTCGACGGGCGCCTCACGATCCGGATCGACCCCGAGGACGCCGAGGCGTGGCGCGCCAGCGAGCGCGTGGGCTTCGACCACCAGCAGGCCGTGGACGGGGGCGTCATTCGCGTGCTCCTGGAGAAGGATTTCGCGTGCATCGACCGGGCCGTCGGAGAAGAAGCGGACGACGCCTACGCCTTCCCCAACCCGTCGGCCGTCTGCTCTGCGGAGGCCGACCTGGAAGCCCGAGCCCCATCGGTGGGACGGCGATGAGCGACGGCCTGCCCTGGCGTCGCACCCAGTTCGCCTTCATGAGCATCTCCCACGATGAGTGCATGAAATGGACGCTATTTTCAGCGCAGTTGGTCATGCCGCCTTGCGGCACCCGGAGATCATGAAAAATAGGCGATTTGGGCAAGATCGTGAGTGCCGTCGCCTGATTTTCATGGCAAATCAACGATGAAATACGATGGCGACCTGGGCCGGGAGCAGCTCGATTTGCCGTCCCACAAAGAACTGCCGCACTAGCCGGAGCGGCTGCAAGACGTGAAGTTGGTGCAGTAGCTGATTCTGTAGGCGAATGACCGCCTCCGGAGGCCTCGGGCGAATTCGCCAACAGAATCACCTGCCACGGGAAGCCCATGATGGACGCCCCTCGGTCGAGCAGTCGCACCGTCCAGGCCCTCCGCGTCGCGGCGGCGGCCGCGATCGCGCTCATCGTTTCCGAGTGGTGGCACCTGCCCCACACCAACCTTGCCGTGTGGACGACGCACATGGTCATGTCGTCGCACCCGCACACCGCGTTTCAGAAGGGGGTCGAACGGATCGCGGGTCGCGGTGCCGGGATCCTCCTCGGGACGCTCATCGTTAGCCTGTTCGGGGCGCAGAAGCTCCTCGCCTTGGGGCTCGAGGTGGTGGGGCTACTGGCCTTCTTTTACGCCCACTTCTGCGGTCGGCTCGCCTACACATACCAGAATGCAGGGCTCTACCGCCAGGCGATGTTCCAGCTCGGCGATGGCGACCCGAGCGCCGCCTGGGTCAACGGCGGCTGGATGTTCCTGGCGATCGTCGTGGGCGTGGCCGTCGCCTCCCTGGTCACCTGGATCACGAACGCCGAGCGCGACCTGAGCATCGTGCCGGGCGAGGGATCGCTCCTGCCGATCCGGGGCGAGCCCCTGGGGCATGCGGCCCAGGTGACCGCCACGATGCTGCTGGCCCAGTACGTCTTCTTCGCCCTGGATATGCCTCCCGACGCCAATATCTATTCGCTGTTCATGATATCGGTCATCCCGGACTTCCAGAAGATGCGGGAGCGGACCGGATACTTCGTCGGCGGCATCCTCGCCGGTATAGCCTACGCCGTACCATCGCTGCTGCTGCTGAACCGGGTGCTCCACCTGCCGATGTTCGTTGCCCTGGTCGGCCTGGGCGAATTCTTGTCGTCGTACCTCGCTCAGTCGAAGGGGAACATCAAGTTCGTCGGGATTGAGATGGGGACGATCTTTCCCCTCATCATGGTCCTCCCGTACGAGAAGATCCTGACGCCCAGCATGACGTTCTACAACATCATCGCGCTGTTCACTTACACGCTGATCGCGGTGGTCGTCGGCTGGGCCTGGGTCGCCGTGGGGCTGGTCCCCGCTCGAAGCGCTGGGAGCAGCTAGAAGTAGTACCAGAGCGCCACGAACTCGTGGATGAATCGCGTCACCGGCAGGATCGGGCTGGCGGGGTCGGCGATGGTGGTGACGGTGCAGGTCGTGCCGACGCGGAGCGGCGCGGCGTCCGGGTCGTCGAGCGCCAGGCGGACCTGAAATCGTTGCGACGGGGGGACCCAGTTCTGGAGCCGCGGGACCTCGGGCAGGTTCCCCGACGGCACCCCCTGGCCCTGGTTCACCCCCCAGCCGAGGGCGAAGACCCGGGCCCCGTAGATCCGACCGGGTGCGGCGCGGAAGGTCACGAGGGCGCGCTGGCCGGGCCGCAGCCGCTCCAGGCTCCGCTCGCGGTAATTGGCCACGACCAGCCACCGGCCCCGGTCGACGCAGGACAGGACCCCCTCGCCGACGTGGGCGAAGTCCCCCTCCCGGAGCTGCAGGTTCGTGATGACCCCGTCGCAGGGGGCCTGAACCGTCGAGTACTCGAGGTTCAGGCGGGCCTCGGCCAATTCCGCCTCGACCTGGGCCACCAGGGAGTTCTCTTGCCCGACCCGGGCGTCGATCGCCTCCTGGATGTGCTGGATCATCCGGGCCGACTTGTCGACGGACGCCCGGCTCGCCTTGTAGACCTGCGCCGAGTTGGTGAACTTCCGCTCGGTCGTGGCGCCCCCCTGATAGATGCGATTGTCACGCTCGTAGAGGTACTTGGCCAGCTCGTCCTCGGCGGTCAGCCGCCGGTGTTCGGCCTCCTCGGCGGCGAGCTGGGTGTAAAGCTGATTCACCTCCCTGCGCGTGGTGACAAGCTTGGCCTCCAGCGTCGCCACCTGGTGCTGGAACGGGCGGTGGTCCAGCTCGAAGAGAACGTCCCCCTTGCGGACGATGCTCCCCTCCCCGACGTGGACGCGGACCACGAGGCCGCTGACCTGGGGGGCGACCCGGACCACGTAGGCCTGCACGTAGGCATCCGTCGTCAGCGGGGTATCGCGGTCGGCGATGACGTAGTAGGCGACGAGCACGACAAGCACGACGAGCAGGACCAGCAACCAGAACCGGAACGAGCGCAGGACTCGCCCGATCAAACGGAACGGCGCGAGCACGGCGAGGCGGATCGTTCGAGTCAGCGAGGCGCGCCGAGGGCGCCCGGGGGTTGGCGAGTACGGGCTCGACACGGGGGTGACGCCTCGCGGCTCCGCCTGGATGACTTGAGCACCCACAGAGTCTGCCATCTGTTCGCCGGGTGCCGGGGAAGATAAGTCGCTCATCGATGGCGCACCTCAGGGGCGTTCGGCGGCTCGTTGGACGGAGATGATCCCCTCAAGGTCAATCGGGCAGGGCGGGCGGAAGGTCGACCCCTGCCGCCGGTGTCCGACTCGGCGGAATGGGAGGCGCGGCCGCCGGGGGCTGGTCCGGGTCGCGCGGCAAGTCGATCCGCTGATCGTCGGCCTCCGGCGGTCGCGAGACCCCTGCGAGCAGCTCGCTCAGGTCGCCGCCTTGGGCGGATTCGAGGCGGGCCAGGCCCGCGAGGTAGCTGTAGACGGACGCGTAGTACCGCACCTCGGCCGCGGTCAGGGCGGTCTGGGCGTCCACGACCTCGGTCGGGATGGCGTCGCCGTTGTTGTAGCGGACGACGACCACCCGAAGGTTCTCGCGGGCCTGGCCCGCCGCGACGCCATTCAGGCGAATGCGCTCGCGGTCGGTGGCGATGGCGTGATAGGCGAGGTTGACCTCGGCGGAGACGTTGTTCAGGATCACCTTGAGCCCGGCCGCCGCGGCGTCCCGTTCGGCTTGGGCCTGCCGGAGCGCCGCCCTCCTGGACCCTCCCGCGTAGAGCGGCTGGTCCACAAGGATCCCGGCCCCATCGAGCCATCCATGGAAGACCCGGGGCAGCTCAGACTGGATCAGCCCCCCCTTGATGTGGAACCTCGGGAGCATCTCGCCCCGCGCCGAGCGTTCGCCTTCGGCCGCCCCGGCGATCTCCTGCCGCGCGGCGCCGATCTCGGGGCGGAGCGCCGCGGCCCGCCCGAGGCAGTCCTCGAGCGACTCCGCGAGCGGGGGCCGCCTCGCGACATCGGCGACGAGGAGCGGCCCGCCCCAGGGGCGGCCCAGGGCCTGGTTCAGCAGGGCCTCGGCGTCGAGCGTCGCCTGCCGGGCAGCGACCAATTCCTCGGCCGTCCGTGAGACCTCGACATCGGCCCGGAGCACGTCCTCCCGCTCGGCCGTGCCCCCGAGTCGCCGCGTCCCCACGTCGCGGCGGATCGCCTCGGCCGTCCGCACGGCCTCCGCGCGGACTCGGACCTCGGCCCGCGCCGCCAGCAACTGGAAGTAGGCCGAGGCCACGTCGAACGCGACCGTCTGGCGGGCCCGCTCCAGCACCAGTGACTCCGCCCTGGCCCTGCTGATGGCCTGCCCGTATCTCCCGGCCCTCCGGCCGAAGTCCAGGATCGTCCACTGGATGTAGAACTCATTGAGGCTGTAATTGAAGACCCCGCGCTCCAGCGAGAAGGGGACGAACACTCCGCCGGGGAGGACCGGCACGTTGTACCCGGCGAAGATGTAATGGTAATTCAACTCGGGCAAGAAGGGTGCGAAGGCGATTTCCGCGCCTTCTCGAGCCGCCGCGACCTGGGCCGATAGCTGGAGGAGTCGCGGGTTGTTTCGCAGCCCGTAGGCGATGGCTTCGGCCAGAGAAAACGACGCCTTGCATTCGACCGGGTCGGCCTCCGGGGGAGGAACACGCGACGGGGTCGCCTCCGAACTTGGGACGTACTGGGCCGGTTCGACGTCGTCCCGCTCGCCGCCCCGCCCGGCCTCGTATCGGGAGGGAGACGGGACCGAAGGAGGCAGGAAGGGTGGTGATGGGGTCCCACGACAGCCCGCCGACGGCCCGCCGAAGACGAGGGTGGGGAGCAGTAGAGCGATCGCTCGTCGTCGGACCGTTCGATCATCGCAATGCGCCATCAGGGCACCCCGACCGGGCCCGGCCGCTCATCACATCCCGGATGATTCTATCGGACAGGATATTCATTCTAATCCACCCGAATACCTCGGGGACGGGATATTGTTGGCGAATTCAGAGGTATTCGACGCGGTTTGCCATCTCCCGAGGTTCCAGCACCTGCCAGAGGAGCACCAGGGCGCTGAGGACCTGCCCGAGGCTGCGCGCGTGCTGATGGCAGTAGGCAATCCCCGCGTGCCGGACCCCCTGGGCGTGCAGCATCAGGTAGTCCTCGTCATGCGTGACGATGACCCGACCGGCGGGCAGGGCGAAGGCGATGTGGTCGGTGTCGTCCGCACCTTGGAGGCCCACCTCGCGCGTGGTGGTCACATCGATCCCCCGGCGGCGCAGGCCCGCGGCAATCGCGGGCGAGACGTGCTCATCAAGATGAAACTTGAGGACCAGAGGCATCCGTACCTCGGAGTTTCTCTTGGAGCGGGGATGGGGAAGTCTGCTTCAGCTGCTCAACGAGGGCGTCGGCCCGGGCCATCTCCTGCTGGATCTCCTGCGGATTGTCCCAGTAGTAGGCCAACGCAGCGTGGACGTCCGCCAGCGTGAGCTGGGGGAAGTTGGTGACGATCTCATCGGGGCTCTGTCCCCGAAGCTCGTGCCAGATATAGATGTCCTGCACACGGATCCTCGTGCCCGCCACGCAGGCCTTGCCGCCACAGACGCCGGGCTTCTTCTCGATGTGCTTCGCCAGTACGGGTTCCATCAGGGTTCTCCCTTCCACTTCAAACTCATTCTAGCACAGGCTTGAGGCCCGCCGCATCCCGCCGCCACCGCGCGATA
>JAFANO010000276.1 GCA_019232645.1 Planctomycetaceae bacterium
CCGAAGACGCCGCAGGAGCTGACCTGGAGGATCGAGGCCCGCCAGAACCTCTTCTTCCTCGGCCCGGTCCCCGTCTTCTATTACCCCCGGTTCGTCGGCAACGCCGACGACCTCGAGCCGCCGCTCCGCTCGGTCATCTTCCGGAACAACAACTACCTCGGCAATCAGGTGCTCAGCGACTTCAACGGCTTCCGGCTCCTCAGCATCCGGCAGCCCGTCTGGATCGACAACTGGAACGTCGACCTCGACTACCTGAGCATGCGGACCAAGGACTTCCCCGCGCTGGGGAGCGAGATCGCCTGGTTCGGCAAGGACTTCCTCCGCGACCTGACCGACCCGTATCACCGGCGCAAGGACCCCGTCGCCTCGTCGAGCTCGCCCGACGGCTACTTCGGCTACTTCGATATCTGGGGCCTGCACGACTCCGGGGTCGATGACCTGGGCAGCGGTCCCGCCATCATCACGAATACCCGCTCGAGCGAGCTGAGATTCGGCAAGGCGGGCATCCAGCGCGGCCCGAACAGTGTCCCGCACGTCCCCCCCCTCGGCGTCCCGGCGTTCGTGAATCCCCGGTTCCGCGTCAACCTCCGGCACATGCAATCGCTGCTCGGCGAGGACGCCGACCAGGACGAGGACTTCCGGATCCAGGTCGAGGCCGCCTACCTCTCCGACCGCTACTTCCTGGAGGAGTACTACAAGCGCCTGAATGAAACCGGGCTCGACCAGGAGACGCTCGCCTACCTGATCCGCCAGAAGCACAACTGGGCCTGGTCGATCTGGACCGAGGCGAACCTCCAGAACTTCTATACCGACACGCAGTGGCTCCCCCGGGTCGACTACTACCGGCTGGGCGACGCGGTGTTCAACAAGTGGTTCACCTACGATCAACACACAGGCCTCGACTACGCCAACACGCACACGGCGGCCGAGGTCAACAACCCGTTCATCTTCGCCTTCATGCCCTACGACCCGATCTCGAACACCTCTCGCACGTTCCAGTCCGGCCGGTTCTACACCAACCACGAGCTCGACCTGCCGCTGAACTTCGCCAACATCCTCCGCGTCGTGCCCTACGTGCAGGGGCAGGCGGTCGGCTGGACCAACCAGATCAACGGCCAGGCGATCGGCCGCGTCTGGGGCGCCGTCGGCGCCCGCCTCGACTTCATGGTCTGGAAGAAATACCCCAACGTCGAGAGCGAGTTGTTCAACGTCCACGGCCTGAACAACAAGATTAGCTTCCAGGCCGACTACCGCGACGCCTACTCGAACGTCAAGCTCCAGCAACTCGGCGTCCAGGACGACCTGGACGACAACACCGACGAGTCCACCCGACGCTACTTCGCCCTGACCAACTACACCGGAGGGGTCCTGCCGCCGCAGTACGACCCGAGGCACCTCATCCTGCGCCGCGTCCTCTCGCCGATCACCGGCCCGACCGACATCCAGGCATCGATCGAGACCTTGCAGCTCAACATCCACCAGCGGCTCCAGACCAAGCGCGGGCCGGAGGGGCGGCGGCGGGTCATCGACTACATGACCCTCGACGCCACCACCACCTATTTCCCGTACGCCAGCCGCGACAACTTCAACAAGCCATTCGGCCAGAACATGTATAATTGGCAATGGTTCGTCGGCGACCGGACCAGCGTCATCTCCTACGGCTGGTTCGAGTTCTTCGACATCACCGGCAAGCCGATCTTCCCCACCAACACGGGCAGGCACAACAACCCGTTCGGGCTCAACGTGGTCACCTCGGGCGTCTCGATCAGCCGGCCGCCCCGCGGCAACGTCTACATCGGCTGCACAGTGCTCGACACGGGACCGATCAACACCTCGGCGCTGACGACCACCTTGTCATACTGGCTCAGCCCGAAATGGTACGGGTCGTATTCGAACATGTACGACTTCGGCAACGGGATCCTGCTGTCGTCCTATTTCGCGGTGACGCGGGTCGGCTCCGACTACTTGACCTCGATCGGCCTGAGCGTCGACCCGCAGCGCAACAGCTACATGTTCGCGGTCCAGATCGCGCCGCGGCTCAGCCCGAACATCCGGCTCGGCTCGGGCGTCGGGACGACGCAATTCGACTCGCGGCTGGCGCCGACCCAATGACCCTCGGGGGACGACCGGACGTGACTGGACCGCATCCGCATCGGCGTCAGGGAGGACCCATGCGCCACGATCCTGCCGAGACCGGCCCCGAACGCGACCGCGCGACGGCGATGGACGCGGGGAGCTCGTGGGAGGACGCGTACGATCCCCCGCCCCCCTGGGCCGCGCGGGCCGGCCGGCGGAACACGCGCGAGAAGGTCGCCGCCGGGTTACGCGGGCTCAAGCATGCCATCCGCGGCGATTCCAGCTTCTTCGTGCACGGCTATCGGTTCACCCTGGTCGCCCTGACGGCCGCGCTGCTGGGCGTCAGTCCCTGGGCTTGGTGCCTCCTGGTGTTCGCCGCCTGCTTGGTCCTGCTCTCCGAGCTGACCCACAGCGCCATCGACACCCTGGCGCGATCGATCGGCGACCCTGAGGAACCGCGCCTCAAGGTGGTCCGCGAGATCGCCACTGGCGGCGTGCTGGTCTCCGTCCTCGCCGGTGCCACGATCGTCGTCATTGTGCTGGTCATGAAGCTCGGCGAATTGCTCGGCTGGTGGCAATGATCTCCCGTCCTCGGCGGCCCGGGGAGGGAGCTGGGAAATGGGGGGCAGGAGATGGGAAAACCCTCTCACCCGCACTCCCAATCTCCCACTCCCTTGTTCCCCTCGCGTGAAGGATGAATCCGGGCCGAACGGCGACACGAACCGGGTGACCTGTGCGGCTTCTCAAACGCTCGGCGAGCCACTAAACTGAACGTCGAAGGCGGTTTTCCCTCGCGGATCGGGTCATCATCAGGGTGAAGGGCAGGGATTCATGGCGACGGCGGCCGAGGGGCAGCGGGCGGTCCTCTTGCGGGGCGATGACAACGTGGCGGTCGCCTCCCGGCCGATCCCCAAGGGGTACGTCCTCGAGGTCGGCGGTCGCCGGGTCGAGGTCCGCGAGCCGATCGCGCTGGGGCACAAGGTGGCGCTGACGGCGATCGAGCCGGGCGAGCCGGTCCGGAAGTATGGCCAGGTCATCGGGTTCGCCGCGCGGGCCATCCCCGAGGGGGCCTGGGTCCACGTGCACAACGTCACGGCCGACGCGTTCGCGCGCGACTACGCCTTCGCCAGCGAGCGCCCGCCGGTCCCGAGGTGCGCGCCCCGGACGTTCCGCGGCTTCCTGCGGCACGACGGCCGGGTCGGTACCCGCAACTACGTCGCGGTCATCAGCACCGTCAACTGCTCGGCGAGCACGTCACGGGCGATCTCCGACCGGTTCCGGGACGAGTCCTGGCGCCAGGACTTCCCCAACGTCGACGGCGTCTTCGCGATCACGCACAAGGGGGGATGCGCCATCCCGCACGGCGGGCCCGACCACCGGATCCTCGAGTCGGTGCTCGCCGGGTTCGCCACCCATCCCAACGTCGCGGCGTACGTGATCGTCGGCCTCGGGTGCGAGGTCAGCCAGGCGCGGCAGTTCGTCGAGTCGCACGACCTGGTCACGGTCGGGGCGGCCCTGGAGGACAAGGCCTCAGCCCGGCCGCGCGTCCTGAACATCCAGGACCAGGGCGGGATGACCCGGACGGTCGAGGCGGCGGTCGAGGCCGTCCACCGGCTCCTGCCCGAGGCCAACGCCTGGACCCGGACCGAACAGCCGGCCTCGAAGATCGTCATGGCGATGGAGTGCGGCGGCTCCGACGGCAATTCGGGGGTGACTGCCAACCCGGCGGTGGGCGTGGCCGCCGACCTGGTCGTCGCGCAGGGCGGGATCGCCGTCCTGGGCGAGACGACCGAGATCTACGGCGCCGAGCACCTGCTGACCCGACGCGCCGTCAGCCCCGCCGTCGGCCAGAAGCTGGTCGACCGGATCGAGTGGTGGGAGTGGTACGCCCACGTCTTCGGTGCCGAGATCAACAACAACCCCTCCCCCGGCAACAAGGCGGGCGGCCTGACGACGATCTACGAGAAGTCGCTCGGGGCGCTGGCCAAGGCGGGCTCGACCGCGTTGGTCGACGTCGTCGGCTACGCCGAGAGGCTCGAGACGCCCGGCCTGATCTTCATGGACACCCCCGGCTACGACCCTCCCTGCACCACCGGGCTGGTCGCCGGCGGCGCCAACGTCCTGGTTTTCACCACCGGGCGCGGCAGCGTCCTCGGCCTGAAGCCGACCCCATGCATCAAGGTGGCGACCAACACCCCGATGTTCGACCGCATGGCCGACGACATGGACCTGAACGCCGGCACGATCCTGGAGGGGGAGCCGGTCGAGAGCGTCGGCCGTCGGATCTTTGACCTGGTCCTCGAGGTCGCCGGCGGCCGCAAGACCCGGAGCGAGCGTGGCGGGGTCGGCGAGGAGGAGTTCTCCCCTTGGAACATCGGGCCGGTCCTTTGAGCCAAGGGGCGGGCGCCGCCGGCGTGCTGCTGATCCTGGCCGCGCTGGAGGCCGCCTGGCTCGGCTGGTTCCTGGTCGAGCCGTTGCCCAACGTGGCCCACATCGGGGGCCGGATCGCCCGCTGGATGCTCCTGGCGAAGGCCCTGCCGCAGGTCGTGCCGGGCGTCCGGTTCGAGCAATCGTACCTCGGCCAGGCGGTCGGGAACCTCGGCCATGTCGAGAACCTCCCCCAGCGGCTGCCGATCGTCCTGGGCGCCGCGCTGATCGCGGCCTCGGCGCTGGGGTTGGGAAGCCTCGTCCTCCGCGCCCTGGGACTCCATCGGCTCCTGGACCGGGCCGAGCGCATCCCGCTGGCCTTCGGGCTCGGGGCGATTGGGCTCGGGCTGATGGCCCTGGTCGCGGGACGGGCCGGCCTGCTCGGCCCCTGGCCGACCCGCGTCGGCCTCGGGTCGTTCGTCGTGCTGGGAGTTTCGACCCTGGACCTACGGCGAGGAGGTCTGCCGAGGATGTCGCCCGCGCGGCTGGCGCCGTTCTTGGTCGTCGCGCCGTTCGTATTGGTGATGGCCCTGGGGGCGATGCTGCCGGCGACCGACTTCGACGCGATCGAGTATCACTTGCAAGGGCCCAAGGAGTATTTCCAGGCGGGCCGGGTGATGTTCCTGCCGCACAACGTCTACACGAGCATGCCGTTCGGCGTGGAGATGCTCCACCTGCTGGGCATGGAGGTGCTCGGCGACTGGTGGTGGGGGGCGCCGGCCGGCCAGCTCGTCGTGGCGGCCTTCGCGCCGGCCTCGGCGGCGCTGGTCGCGGTGACGGCCCGCCGCTGGGCGTCGCCCCGCGCGGCCTGGGTCGCGGCGGCCGTCTACCTGACGACCCCCTGGGTCGTCCGGGTCTCGGCGCTGCCCTACGTCGAGGGGCCGCTCTGCTTCTACCACGCCGCGCTGGTCTGGGCCTCGGCGCGGGCGTGGTCGGCCGGCCCAGACCTCGGGCCCCGGCTCTGGGCCGTCGTCGGCCTGCTCGCGGGCGGGGCGATGTCGTGCAAGTACCCTGCGCTGATCTCGGCGGTGATCCCCTTCGGGGTCCTGGCGCTGGTCGCGGCGCTCCGCGATCGGTCTGCGAAGGTCCCGCGAGCCTTCGCCGCGGGCGCGGCAGTCGTGATGACCCCCTGGCTCGCGAAGAACGCCCTCGACACGGGCAACCCCGTCTATCCGCTCGCCTACAACGTCTTTGGCGGGCGGTATTGGGATGCCGAGCTGGACGCCAAATGGTCGAAGGCGCACGGCCCGAGGCCCGTTTCAATGCCTGCGCTGGTCGCGTCGGCCCTCGACGTCGCCGGTCGCTCCGACTGGCAGTCGCCGCTCTACGTCGCGCTGACGCCGCTGGCGCTGTTCCGCCCCGGCTCGCGCCGGGCGGCCGGGGCGCTCTGGGCTTTCGCGGCCTACATCTTCGTGACCTGGTGGCTGCTGACCCATCGCCTGGACCGCTTCTGGTTGCCGATCCTGCCCCCGCTCGCGGTCCTGGCCGGGCTGGGGGCCGACTGGACGCGAAGCCGAGGCTGGTCGATCTTTCTCGGGGCAGTCCTGATCCTCTCGATCGCCGCGAACCTTGCCTTCGTCTCGACCGAGCTGGTCGCCGGGCCCAACGCCTGGACGGCCGACCTCGGAGACCTCCGCGACCGGGTCCCCGCGCTGCTCAACCGGCCACTGGCCCGGCTCGACGCCGAGCTGCCCCCGGATGCCAAAATCCTGCTCGTCGGGCAGGCGGCGGTCTTCCATCTCCGTCACCCGATCGTTTACAACACGGTCTTCAACCACGAGACCCTGGAGACCCTGGCACGGGACCGGTCGCCCGGGCAGCTCCGGCGGGCCCTCCGTCAGCGGGGCGTGACCCACGTGTACGTCGATTGGTCCGAGATCGACCGCTATCGCTCGCCCGGCAATTACGGCTTCACGGCGTTCGTGACGCCCGGGCGGCTCGCCGAATGGGTCGGCTCGGGCGTGCTCGAACCCCCGATCCGGATCGGCCCGAGGCAGGAGCTCTACCGGGTCGGCCCGGGCCCGCTCGGCGGGCCCGGAGCGGAGGACCGGGCCGGGGAAGGCTTCGGCAGGGAGGGCGAGGCATGGACGCGCTGACGATCGTGACGGGAGGTGCCGGGTTCATCGGCAGCCATCTGGTCGAGCGGCTGGTGACGCTCGGGCATCGGGTCCGGGTGGTGGAGCGGCCGGGGGCGGAGGGGGCGCACCTGCCGCCGGGGGTCGAGGTGGTCCGGGCCGACATCCGCGACCCGGACGCGGTCCGCGAGGCGGTCCGGGGCGGGCGATGGGTCTATCACCTGGCGGCCAACCCGAACCTCTGGGTCCGCGACCGGGCCGAGTTCGACGCGGTCAACCACCGCGGGACGGTCCACGTCCTCGACGCGGCGCTGGGGGCCGGGGCCGAGCGCATCCTGCACACCAGCACCGAGAGCATCCTGACCCGCGCACGGGCGTCCGGGCCGATCGCCGAGGACGTCGAGATCGCGCTGTCCGACGCCGTCGGGCCGTACTGCCGGTCGAAGCTCTTGGCCGAGAACGCGGCGCTGGCCCGTGGCCGGGCCGGGGCTCCGGTCGTCGTCGCCAACCCGACGATGCCGGTCGGGCCGGGCGACCGGGGCCCGTCGCCGCCGACCCGGCTGATCCGCGACTTCTGCCGGGGCCGGCTCCCCGCGCGGATGGATTGCACGCTCAACCTGATCGATGTCCGCGACGTGGCCGAGGGCCTGATCCGGACCATGGAGAGGGGGCAGCCCGGCCGCCGCTATCTGCTCGGCGGCGAGAACCTGACGCTCCTCGGTCTGCTCGGCGTCCTCTCCGAGTTGACGGGTGTCCCCGTCCCTCGCCGTCGCGTCCCCTACGCGCTGGGGCTGGCCGTCGCGTACGTCAGCGAGTCCTGGGCCGACCACGTGACCGGCCGGACCCCCAAGGCGACCGTCACGGGCGTCCGATTGACCCGGAGGACCATGCACTTCGACCCGTCACACAGCCTCGACGCGCTCGGCCTGCGGCCCCGACCCGTCCGCCAGGCCTTGGCCGACGCCGTCGCCTGGCTCCGCCAGGCCGGGCAGATCGAGGACCGACCGTCAGGAAAGGGCCTCTCGGGCGTGCATCCTCGCAGCGTGTCGCAACCCGTCGGATGAGCGGAGGGTCCTCTCCTCGGTGGACCCCGCGCCGTCCCCGAGATGTCATCATGAGACACTGTTTTCGCGATGGTCATGACGCGACGAAATTCGGAGGCGACGTCATTCTGTTCCGCCGCGCCTGGCTATCGATGATGATCAATATTCCGATATTTACTAATATCTGGGAAAAA
>JAFANO010000697.1 GCA_019232645.1 Planctomycetaceae bacterium
CGGGACAAGGGGCGTTGGCCGACGTGATCGAACCCGGCGGCGAGGGGCCTCCAGCGTTGACCGTCTTCGCGCCGGTCGAGGACGGGCCGAAACCCCGCTGGCCACCCGAGCCACTGGTGCGGACGTGCCAGGCGACGCTGGCATCGAGCGATGAGTTCGGCCCGATGGTGGCGGCCGAGGCTCATCGGCGGAATTTCTTCGCGGCGCAGGACCGCGCCTTTCTGGGCGACGGCGGGGCATGGATCTGGACGCTCCAGCGGACCTCTTTCTCCACGTTCGAGCCGATCGTGGACTTCGTCCATGTCCTGACCCATGTCTTCTTGGCCGCCAAGGCAGTCGGCGGCTCGGCCACGGCGGTCTGGACGCGCTACCTCGATTGGGCGACGGCCTGCTGGCAGGGGCGAGTCGCCACCGTGCTTCACGAGTTGCGCGCGATCCTGGAGGCGATGCCGCCGCCGGGGAACCCCGCGCCGCTCCCGCCCACCGATCCGTACGAGGTGATCCGCTTGACGATCGGCTACCTGAGCCACAACGAAGCCCGCATGGATTATCCGCGGTACCGACGTGCCGGGTTGCCGACCTGCTCGGGCCTGATGGAGTCGCTGATCAAGCAGTTCAACCGCCGCGTCAAGGGGACGGAGAAATTCTGGAACCCGACCCAAGCCGAGACGATCCTCCAACTGCGCGCGGCCTATCTCAGCGAGGACGAGCGGCTGACCAAGCACTTGAAGACCCGCCCGGTGAGTCCCTACCGGACGTACAATACTACGAAGAGAAGGAAGGCAGGGTAGAGTCTCAAAAAAACTAGGTTGGCAAACTTAACTGAAGTTGGCTTCGTAGAAGGGAGGTAGCCACCAAAGGAGGCCCTCCATGCGCAAGCGACGACGACCGCGCCCGCAACCCGATCGCGCCCTGAGCTTGGTTCCCGTCACTCAGAACTGCCCCGAATGTCAACACCGGCTCTGGGCCCGCTACAACAACTTCCGCACCATCACCACCCTCGACGGCGTTCTCCGGCTGACACTGTTGATCCGACGCTGCATCAATCCCAGTTGCCCGCGCTTCCTCCAGCCCTACAGGCCCGAGGCCGAGCCCCACTTCGCCTTGCCCGATCACGAGTTCGGGCTCGATGTCATGGCCTTGGTCGGTCGGCTCCGACATGCCGAGCACCGCAGCATCCCCGAGATCCACCGGGAGTTGACCCGCCGCGGTCTGGTCGTCGCTCAACGGACCGTCACCAACCTCTTGGACCGCTACGACGAGCTCAGGGCGCTGGCCAGTGCCGACCCCAAGCGGCTGGGACCGCTGTTGCGCAAGCAGCGTCGTGTCATCCTGGCCATCGATGGACTGCAGCCCGACGTGGGTCACGAGGTCCTCTGGATCGTGCGCGACTGTCTCTCCGGGGAGATCCTTTTGGCCAGGAGCCTCTTGTCGTCCACCGCCAAGGATCTGGCCGGTCTGATCACCGAGGTGCACCAGGCTCTGCCCGTGCCGATCACCGGAGTGATCTCCGACGGCCAAGAGAGCATTCGCAACGCCGTGGCGCAGGCCTTGTCCGGCGTCCCACACCAACTCTGCCATTTCCACTATCTCCGCGAGGCGGCCAAGCCGATCTCCGAGGCCGATCGCCATGCCAAGAAGGAGTTGAAGAAGCGGGTCCGGGGAATCCGCCGGATCGAGCGCCAGGCGGAGAAGAAGGAGGCGGAGTCGGCCCAAGACGATGAGGAGGCGGAGATCGTGCGGGGCTACTGTGCCGCGGTGCGTGCCGCCTTGACCGACGACGCCTTGCCGCCGCTGGCCGCGGCGGGGCTGAAGCTGCACGATCGGCTGCGCCAGATCGCCACCAGCTTGGACCAGGTGGCGGCTCGGGCGGGGAGTTTGCCCGGCGGTCTGAAGCGTCTCCAGGAGGTGCTGCGGCGTGGGCTGGAGCAGACGGCTGCCCTGTTCCCACCGGTGCGGGAGGCTTACAAGTGGGTCAAGCGCGTGGCCCGGATCCTGAAGAACCAGGAGCAGTTGTCGGCCCCGAAGCTCCGACGTCGCTTGGTGCAATTGCTGGCGCGGATGCGTCAGGCGGCGGCCACGACTGATGAACCCTCGGTCGCGAAGGGCCTGAGGCACTTTCTGAGAGTAACCAAGAGCTACTGGCCGGGTTTGTTCGGGTGCTACACATCGTCGGACCTGCCGCGGACGAACAACGATCTGGAGCACGCCTTCGGCAGCCATCGCTATCATGAGCGCCGGGCCAGTGGCCGGCGTCGGGCCTCGCCGGGCTTGGTGGTGATGGGTTCGGCGCGCGTAATTTCGAGTCTGGCGACCCGGCTGCGTCCGGAGGAAGGCTTGGTCTTGCAGCCGGGTTATGTGCCGCGCTGGCAAGAGCTGCGAGCCGGATTGGAAGCACGACGCGAGTCGCGACGAAAGCAGCGCCGCTTCCGCCATGATCCGGCCAGTTATCTCAGGAGGTTGGAGCAACAGTGCCTCCAGCTACTTTTGCCAACCTAGAAAAAAAGGGGGTCATCGAGACCCTCTCCACGCGGCCGCCGGAGGGCTCGGTCGTCATCTGCCTCGACGATATGGGGCCGGAGTCGGCCAAGAGCTTCCCGGGACAGCAACTCGTCCGCGCCGAACCCCGACCCGACTCCGACGG
>JAFANO010000761.1 GCA_019232645.1 Planctomycetaceae bacterium
TTGGCGAGCGGCTGTCGGCCGCCGGCGAGGTCAACGATCGCGAGCCGCCGCGCACCCAGCGCCACCCCGGGTTCGACGTGCACCTGCTCGTCGTCGGGGCCGCGATGGGCGATCGCGCCGGTCATCGCCAGGAGTCGCTGGACGGGAAACTCTCGAGAGCCGGTCAAATCCAACGCACCAGCGATTCCGCACATGGTCGAGCCACTCCCCGAGGGGTCGAGGCGGCATGATCCGCACACGATGGACGGGCAGCGATCGCAATCAGCTCGCGAGTCCCAGGATAGTATAACAAAGATTATCGATGAGAGAAAAACTCAAGGTTCGCCCCCCCAGGTCATGATGATCCCCGTCGGTTTCGCTTCGCGGACCTGATACGGGTCCCAGGGATTTTGGGCACCGATCTGCTGATTTGAAATTGGAAATCTCAGATTTGAAATCTCAAATTTGAAATTTGAAATCTCAAATGTATGATCCGGACAAATGGCGCAAAGGATCCGGAATGCGTATGACACCGGCGATGGCTCGCGAATGCGGCGGCCCTCGCGATTTCCGTCGAGGTTCGCGGAGCGGACCCGACGAGGGTACCGTCCTCCGCGACCAACGGGTCGCCTCGACGTCGGCCCCGCGCACGCGGACGCACCCCGATTGAGATCGGCGGGATCGGCCCGCCTACGCGAATCGAAGTCCCCGGCCAGACGTGTCGAGGACTGACGTTCAATCACGCGGCACTTGGGACGAAAACGAGGTCAAGGGCCTTCGAACCACCCGCCGCTGGCCTGCTCCATTTCCTCGAGGTGTCGGGCGCTGTCAGAGAAGAGCAAGGCCACGATGATGCCGGTGGCGGCGCCGCCGACGTGCGCCAGGTAAGCGACGCCCCCCACCTCGCCCAGCCGGCCGACCGAACCGACGCCTTCCCAGATCTGGATGAGGATCCAGCCGCCGATGACGATATACGCCGGCAGCTGGGTGATGAAGCGGAAGACCAGGACCCTGACCTGGTTGTGAGGGAACCAGACGACGTAGGCCCCCATCACCCCCGCGATCGCGCCCGAAGCACCCAGGGTCGGGATCAGCGAGTCGGGGTTGGCCGCGACCTGCAAGATCGTCCCCATCAGGCCGCACGCCAGGTAAACGATCACGTAGCGGACCGTGCCCAGGACCTCCTCGACGTTATCGCCGAAGATCCAGAGGTAGAGCATGTTCCCGGCCAGGTGCAGCGGGCTGCCGTGGAGGAACATCGCCGTGAACATCGTCAGCCAGACCGGGAAGGGGACGGGGGCCTGGTCGATGACCCGCCGCCTCAGCTCGACCCGCGCGGGCAGATTCAGCGGATTCTCATCCCCCGGCAGCGGGAGGACGAACGGCCGGGCGATGTCCACGTCGCGAGTGATCTCATAAGGTGTTGCGGCATAAGCTGTTGTGAATGTCGGGCCGTGGTCGAGCTGGACCAGGTACATCACGACGTTGAGCGCGATCAGCACATACGTGGCCAGCGGGACGATCCGGGTTCGTGCCAGATCGCCGAGAGGGAGGACCATGACGGAGTTCCTGCGTCGGATCGCGGGTCGCCCCGAGGACTCGGCCGGGATCGCATCCTCGGTAGATCGGAGGGACTTTCGTCGGCCGCGCACGTTTCTCGAGGAAAATCCCTCCGTCCCCGCCGCGCGACCTGGACACACGAGTCGTCAGCGCTGAAGGGGCGAGGGGGGGGTGACATCACAGCGTTCGGCCCACCTCTTGAGTCGCTTCCAGGCGGCGGCCCCGACCACGACCCCGTGCTCGCGTGCGTCCCGGCGACGCGCCTCCCAGGGCACCGGCGCGAGCCGGCCGGGCGATCCCTCCGCCCCTCGCATCGCGGCGCCGACGCGCTCGTGGAAGCTGGCCAGCGGCTCCAACCCCGCGACGGCGATCGCCCCGACCAGCCATCCCCCTTCGGGGACAAGCGCCGAGGCCCAGGCGGCGACCGAGCCGGGCCACGCCGACACCGGGGGTCGTGCCTCCCCGCCCTTGCCCCGGTCCTGGCCCGCCCCGAGCGCGGGGTCGAAGACCGCGGGCAGCCCCTCGTCGCTCGGGAGGGCCAGCGCCCACGACGGGCCGGGCCCCAGCGCCATGGCCGCCGTCGGCCCGATCGCCATCTCGGCCACCACACATGCCGACGGACCGACCGGCCCGATGTTCTCGACCCGGACCAGCCCCACGCCCGCATCACGCGACTTCTCGACCGCCACCCCCCCCGCGCGCTCCAAGATCAACGGCGGCAGACCGTTCTGACCGTCGAGGATGGCCGTGCCGATCGACTCGCGCGTCACCCGCCCCTCGGCGGCGGGATCGACCTGCCTTGCCTCGATCCGATCCAGCCAGTCGGCAAGCGTCTCGATGCCGAAGGGAGAGGCACCCGCTGCATCGAACCAGAGCAGATGGGTTGCCAGCGCCGCCGCCCGTCCCGGATTCAGCCCCACCGCCGACCCCAACGCCGAGGCGAACCGTCGCAAGTCGTCGAGCCGATAGTGCGGAGCGTCGGTCACTCGGTCCTCGATCTTCGGGAAGGCCTCGGCGCGAGGGCACACGTCGAACGACCGCGCGCCCCCAGCCGATGGCTCGATCGCGGATCGAGGGAGGCGCGTTCGTCCCCCTCGCGATGGCCTCGCGGCGCTCGCCCCACCCCGAGGGGAGTGGCATTACTCTAGCGACACGCCCGACCGTCCGCAAATCCAACTTGCGGAGTGAACTGCGCATCGGCAACGGCCGCGCACGTCGGCCCCGACGCTCGATCGAGGGCGGGAGGGTCGCCTCGGCCCGGGCTCAGAAGCCGAATCCGGGCGTCGGGCCTCGCGGCGGCTCCGCCTCAGACTTCTCCCACTCGCGCCGGACCCGCGAGAGCCCGAAGGCGCAAAGCTCGAACTCGTCGCTCAGCCGGCGCAAGACCGGCGCCTCGTCGTCGTCCAGCAGGGTACTGGCCAGGTAGTATGACCGCTTCCCCTGGCGTTGATAGTTGATCAGGTGGTCCGGCGACTCGATCGACTGCAGCCGGGGGAGCGCCTCGGGATAGACGCCCGTCCAGAACAGCGTGTAGTCGCCGACATGGCGGTGGCACTCGCATCGTCGCTCGACGTTGGGAGTCGACTCGGCCTCGGCGACCATCGCGGTCACCTCGGTCAGGCGCCGGCCCTGGGCGTCGCGGAGCCGCCAAATCCTTTGGCTGGGCACGAACCGGGCCAGGAGGTCGGCGACATAGCCGACCAGGCGCGGATCGCCGATGCCGAGCTCGGTCATGAACGTGTACTCAGTCATCCCGCGGAACAAGCGGTTCAGGGGATGGGATTCGGGGACCTCGCGCGTCATAACGGGTGCTCCTCACCCAGTCGGACACGGTGGAGTGATGTGACGACAATCAGGGCCACTTGAGCCCTGAGCAAATCCTACGCCGAATTCCCGAGCTGTTCAACCACGAGCCCGACGACAGTGGCACAGTGGCCGGGGTGGCCTTGTCTCAGGGGACGGATCCTGGCATGATGGGATCTGACAAAAAAGCGAGAAGACTTTTCACGTCCGCTCGAGGATTCGAGGGGGAAACGGGGCGGAGTGGGCGGGAGGATGGTCGTTTGCGCGTCACGTTCCATGGTGCGGCCCGACAGGTGACGGGGACTGCCCATCTGTTGGAGATCGGACGATCTCGCATCTTGCTGGATTGCGGCTTATTCGACTCGAACCGGCTCGATCCCGAGAGCCCGAACCGCCAGTTCGCCTTCGAGCCGCGCGACGTGGACGCGGTGATCGTCTCGCACGCGCATAACGATCACATCGGCCGACTGCCTTGCCTGGTCCGCGCCGGTTACCGAGGGCCCATCTACTGCACCCGCGCGACCGGCGACATCACCAGCGTGATGCTCCGCGACAGCGCCCGGATCCAGCGCGAGGACCTGCGGAACGCGCTGCTGCGCCACCCCCACGGGGTCGAGCCGATCGAGCCGCTGTTCGAGCTGGCCGACGTCGAGTGGGTCGTCGAGCTCCTCCGCCGCACCCCCTACGCGGAGCCCCAGGAGATCCTGCCGGGGATCGTGCTGACGTATTTCGACGCCGGCCACATCCTGGGCTCAGCGATCATCCAGCTCGACTTCGAAGAGGACGGCCGGCGACGGCGGTTCGTCTTCACCGGCGACCTCGGGCGGCGGAACATGGGGCTGCTGCCCGACCCGACGATCATCAAGGGGATCGACATCCTCGTCTCCGAGAGCACGTACGGCAACCGCGAGCTCGACCCCTACGACCGGCTGATCAAGCAGCTCCACGCGATCGTCGCCCGCGCCACGAGGCTCCAGAGCAAGATCGTCATCCCCGCGTTCAGCCTGGGCCGGACGCAGCGGATGATCTACTGCCTCCAGGAGTTGTTCACGACGCACAAGGTCCGGCCCATCCCGGTCTACGTCGACAGCCCCCTGGCGCTGCGACTGACCGACATCCACCGCGACTACCCCCAGGCGTACACCCCCGCGGCGCGCCGGCTGATGGACAGGGACCCGATGTATTTCGGCTCGAAGTACGTCGAGTTCTGCACCACATGGGACGACTCGCGGCGGCTCAACTACCTGCCCGGGCCGATGGTGATCATCGCCTCGTCGGGGATGTGCGAGGCGGGGAGGATCCGCCACCACCTGAAGCACGTGGTCGAGGACCCCGAGAACGCGGTCGTGATCGTCAGTTATCAGGCGGAGGGGACGCTCGGCCGGCAGCTGGCGGAGGGTGCGGAGCGGGTCCAGATCCTCGACCAGTGGCACGACCTGAACGCCGCCGTCTACGTCCTCGACGGCTTCTCGGGGCATGCCGACCGCAACGACCTCGCCTGGTGGTTCGAGCAGACCGGCGGGGGCATCGCGCACGGGTTCCTGGTCCATGGCGAGCCGGAGAGCCTGGAGGCCCTCTCGCCCGTACTCCAGCAGCACGTCCTCAACCCCGTCCAGATCCCTGAGCGGCTGGCCTCCCACGAAGTCTGATACGGATTCCAGGGATCTCGTGCGCTCGGTCTGCTGATTGGAAGGCTGAAATCTCGAATTTGAATAGGAGTTACGCAGTTGGTATTCTGAACAAGTTTCGGGGTCGAAAAATGCCTGATTTTGGGCTTAATTGATTACCCAGAATACCAACCGCGTAACTCCTATTGAAATTATGTAGGTCGCCAGAAGTCTTTGCACAAGCTCGCTACTTCGTCAGCCAGAAGTTCCCCGACAAGACCCCGGCTCGGCGGAGCCGATCTTCGGGGCTCAGGTCGATGATGTGCCGGCACGCGGCGAGGGCCGATCCGTCGATCGTGACCGCCTCCCGATCCCCCAGCGCCTCCCGCTGCGTGTGCTTCCACACGTGATCCCTCGCGTTCAACTCCGGTGTCGCCTGCGGCAGGAGACGGACCTCGATGCCCAACTCCTCGGCCCACTCCAGGCTGTCCGGGGACGTGTGCTGGCTGGCTCGATCCTCGAAGAGTACGACCTCCCACCCCCGCCAGGGGGAGCGGGTCACCGACAGGGAGCCTTGGTGTGTCCCCCGGGTCCACTCCTGGGCGATCAAGAGCGCGACGTCCCCGGTCTTGACATTGATCGCCCCGTGGAGGATGCGCCGGGAGCGGTTACCCGTGATCGGCACCCGGACCTGCTCGCCGATCTGGCCGTAGCAGGAGTCCAGCGGCGGGGTCGCGGTGAGGATCGTCTCGTCGGGCCTCAGGATTCCCGTGCGGACACGGCCTTTCAGCCCACGTTTGAGCCCCCTGTTGACTGCCGCCAAGTCTCAGGGCGGCGGGCCAGTTGGTGGCGGGGCCGCTTCCACCGGATGCGCAGCCGCGCCAGGGCCCGCCCGCCCGTCGTTCCCGAGACCGCGACGCCGTGATCATTCCGCGGGTCGCGCACCAGCAGGGGCGCGGTCCAGGCTGTGGGGTGGGAGCCGAGGTCGCGCGGGTCGGTGTCGATGACCTCAGCGATCCAGGCGTCGACGCGCCCGCCCCCCGCGCGGGGTCGGCCCGACCTCGGGGCGTCCGACAACCGCTCCCCCAGGCCGAGGTCGTGGCGACCCTGGGACCGCTCCACCCAGGAGGAGGTCGTCCGGCGGCTGACGCGGAGGGCCTCGGCGACCTGCTCGGGGGTCTCCCCCTCGTCGCGCCACAGGGGCGCCCGGGCGCGGCCGCTCTCCTTGGCCGCGGGGGTGTGGCCAGCGAGGGATCCCAACTCCAGGCGCTGCCGGGGTGCGAGGAGGAGGGGTGCCATCGAACCTTCCAGGGGGGAGAGGCTAAGGTGTTCGACGGCCCATTGTAACTGGGCAAAGACTTCTGGCGACCTACTTAATACGTCTGATTCCCCGCGCCCACGACCCCCACCTACCGCTCCCCCGTCCCCGGCGGCCACCGGCAAGTTACCTGACCCGAATACCTCGCGCTGATGGGGGCAATGATCGACCATTTCGCCGGCGGCGAGCACGGGCACTTCATCGGCAACCACCTGCTCGGCCTCAGCAAGCAAGCCAAGATCTTCGGCGCCGTCTCCCCCGCCGACCACCTCGAGAAAGCCGAACAGGCCGCCGACCGGCAAGCGGCGTACGTCGCCGGCCTCGAGCAGGCGATCGAGAGCATGAGCGACACGTTCTACGGCCCAATCGGGCCAACCGTTCGC
>JAFANO010000013.1 GCA_019232645.1 Planctomycetaceae bacterium
GCTCGTGCACATTGCCCGACCCCCCCGACCGTCTGGTAGACCCGCGGGGTCCGCCGAGGCCCGCACAACGAACCCTATGTGTGTGAAGTGTCGTTCGACTCATCTCATCCGATGAGCCAACAATTCATGAATCGTCGCCTCGCCGCATGGATCCTGTTCCTGGCGGGGATGATGGGTGTGTCTGTCGAGGCCGAAGCGCCCGGGGGGAACGCGCGGCGTCCGATCGATGCCAGAGACGTCGCCCGGCTCCCCGTGCCGGGGGGCGTCGTGCCCGGGGCATTCGCGTTCACCCCCGATGGCATGGCCTTGACGTACCTCAAGTCCGAGTCGGCCAGCCTCGATCGGGTCTTGTGGCGGGTCGAGTGGGGGATCGGCGAGCCGAGGGTCGTCGCGCGGCCGCCGGGGCGGGGCGATTCCGAGGCGAACCTCTCCGAGGTCGAGAAGCTGCGCCGCGAGCGGCAGCGGCTCCGCGAGACCGGCATCACCCAGGTCGTCCATGCCGAGGACGCCGACGTGGCCGTCCTCCCGATCGGCGGCGACCTCTACCTCCAACGCGGCGACGGGCCCCTCGAACGGCTCACCGAGACCCTCTCCCCCGAGATCGATCCCAGGCTCACCCGGGACGGGACCAAGGTCGCGTTCGTCCGCGACGACGAGCTGCACGTCCTGGATCTGGATTCGAAACGGGAAACCCAACTGACCCGAGGCGCGGCCGACGGGCTGACGCATGCGCTGGCCGAGTTCATCGCGCAGGAGGAGATGGACCGATCCTCTGGCTTCTGGTGGTCGCCCGACGGCGCGAGGATCGCCTATCAGGAGACCGACGAGCGATCCATCCCGCCCTATTCCATCGTCAACCAGGCGGGTGAACGGATCACGGTCGAGGCCCACCGCTACCCCTTCGCCGGCGGGGCCAACGCCAGGGTCCGCCTCGGCGTCGTCGAGGCCGCCGGGGGCGAGACCCGATGGCTCGCGCTCGCCGACCCGAAGGAGGACGTCTACCTCGCCCGGGTGACCTGGGAGTCTCCCCGATCGCTCCTCGCGCAGGTCCTCGCGCGCGACCAGAAGACCTTGCGGCTGGTCCGATTCGACGCCGAGACGGGGGAGGCGACGCCGCTGATCGAGGAGAGGTCCCCGACCTGGGTCAACCTCCATGATGACCTCCGCGTCGTCGAGGAGACCGGCGAGATCCTCTGGTCGTCGGAGCGTTCGGGCTTCCGCCACCTGGAGCTGCACGCCCGCGACGGGGCACTCGTCCGCGTGTTGACCTCGGGCGAGTGGCCCGTCGACGGCGTCGTCGCTCTCGACCGCAAACGCCGCGAGGTCTGGTTCACGGCGGGCCGCGAGGACCCGCGGGAGGCCCACCTCTTCCGGGTCTCGCTCGACGGCGGAGAGGTCGTGCGGGTGTCCCTGGAGCCGGGGACGCACCGCGCGACCGTCGCCGACGACGGCGAGCACTTCGTCGACGTCGCGTCGAGTCGGACTCGACCTCCCGTCACGACGCTCCACAACCGCTCGGGCCAGGTCGTCAAGGTGCTCGACGACGCCGAGGACGACCCGAGGGTCGACGAGCTGAAGCTGTCGCCCCCGGATCTCGTCGCGTTCCGAAACCACGACGGAGTCATCCTGTACGGGGCGTACTACGCCCCGAAGTCGGAGAAGATGGGCGCGAAGGCCCCCCTGATCGTCATGGTCTACGGCGGGCCGCACGTCCAGATGGTCTCCGACTCGTGGGGCCTGACGTCCGACCTGACCGCCCAGTATCTGGCCGGGCACGGGTTCGCCGTCTGGAAGATGGACAATCAGGGATCCGCTCGCCGAGGCCACGCGTTCGAGGCGGCGATCCATCGCCACATGGGGGTGGTCGAGGTCCGCGACCAGGTCGAGGGGGTGGCGTTCCTGGCCAGGCACCGGCCCGAGGTGGACGCCGGGCGTGTCGGCGTCACGGGCGGGAGCTACGGCGGCTACATGACCCTGCGCTGCCTGACCGAGGCCCCCGACGTCTTCCGGGCGGGTGTCGCCGTCGCGCCCGTCACCGACTGGGACGGCTACGACACCTGTTATTCCGAGCGCTACATGAGCACCCCGGCCGACAACGCCGAGGGCTATCGCGAGTCGTCGGTCCTGACGCGCATCGCACGGTTGCGGGGCGACCTGCTCGTCATCCATGGCATGCTCGACGAGAACGTCCATTTCCGCCACACCGCGCGGCTGACCTTGGCCCTGATCGCCGCCTCGAAGCCGTTCGCGCTGCTGCCGCTGCCCGACGAGCGGCACTCGTCGCGCCAGGAGCGCAACCGCGAGTACGTCGCCGAGCGGGTCGCCGCCTTTTTCGAGGGGGCGCTGGCGCCGAGATGAGGTCAGGCCAGGGATCTCGCCGACCGTACCGGCCGCCTTGGCCGAGCTTCGAAACCGGGGGTGAGGGTTTCCCCTCCCTCGTGTTGGACCATTTGTACGGTATGTGCGGATCGGCTGATGGATGTAAGCTCTTCGAGGGTCCGCTGCGCGGACCTTGACGGAAGTTTTCTGAAGACAAGATGGTGCGAACCGTATCGGGACGGTCCGCACAGCGGACCCTACGCGATTTCACTACGGGATTTCACCCATCCGAGCGCAGGAGCCAAATTCACAGCCTCACGGCGGACCCTGGAAAGGTTTAGTGATGTCGAAGATTTCGGCCTTCCGAGCGGACCATGCGAAGGGCTTCTGTCAGAGGCGAGTCGGCCCTATTCCCTGATGGGACCCCGCTCAGGCGGCGTCCTGGGTGAACAGCGGCTCCTCGCCACGGACCACGCGCTCGTTGATGATATACGTGTGCCCTTCGGGGCGGTCGGGAAGCTCGTACATGATGTCGAGCATCAGGTGCTCCAGGATCGAGCGGAGCGCCCGGGCGCCGGTCCCTCGAGCCTTCGCCTGGCGGGCGACCTCCTGCACGGCCTCGTCGGTGAACTCCAGCTTGGCGTGATCGTAGTGGAACAGCAGCTGGTATTGCTTGATCAGCGCGTCCTTGGGCTCGGTGAGGATCCGGGCGAGGTCGGCCACCGAGAGCTGGTTGAGGGTGCTGATGACGGGGAGCCGTCCGACGAGCTCCGGGATCATCCCGTACCGTTCGAGGTCCTCGGGCGTCACCTGCGCGACGAGCTCGTCGCGTTCCATCTCCTTCCTGTCGGTGGTCTCGTCGCGGCCGAAGCCGATCATCTTCCGCCCGAGCCGCTTGCCGATGATCTCCTCCAGGCCGACGAACGTGCCGCCGCAGATGAAGAGGATGTTCGAGGTGTCGACCTGGAGGTACTGCTGCTCGGGGTGCTTCCGCCCGCCCTGGGGCGGCACGTTGGCGACCGTCCCCTCCAGGAGCTTCAGGAGCGCCTGCTGGACCCCCTCGCCCGAGACGTCGCGGGTGATCGAGACGTTCTGCGAGGTCTTGCCGATCTTGTCGAGCTCGTCGATGTAGATGATGCCGCGCTCCGCCAGCGGGATGTCGAAGTCGGCCTCGCGGACCAGCTTGAGGATCAGGTTCTCCACGTCCTCGCCGACGTAGCCGGCCTCGGTCAGCGTCGTGGCATCGCCGATGGCGAAGGGGACGTGGAGCCGCCGGGCGAGCGTCTGCGCCAGCGCCGTCTTGCCGCAACCGGTCGGGCCGATCAGCAACACGTTGCTCTTGGCGATCTCGACGTCCCTCAGCGCCGGATCGTCGATCTCCTTCGAACCCGACAAGACCCGCTTGTAGTGGTTGACGACG
>JAFANO010000052.1 GCA_019232645.1 Planctomycetaceae bacterium
GCCGCCAGCCCCCGCGCCGCGCGGCCGTTCGTCAAGGTCCACTGCGCGGCGCTGTCGCAGGGCCTGCTCGAGAGCGAGCTGTTCGGGCATGTCAAGGGGGCCTTCACCGGCGCCGACCGCGACCGGGTCGGCCGGTTCGAGCAGGCCGACGGCGGCACGCTCTTCCTCGACGAGATCGGCGACATCAACCTCGAAGTGCAGACGAAGCTGCTCCGGGTCCTCCAGGAGAAGGCCTTCGAGCGGGTGGGCAGCTCGCAGAAGCTCGCGGTGGACGTCCGGATCCTGGCGGCCACGCATCAGGACCTCGAGGGGCTGATCCGCGCCGGCCGATTCCGCGAGGACCTGTTCTACCGCCTCAACGTGATCAGCCTGCGGACCCCCTCGCTCCGCGAGCGGAAGGAGGACATCTTCGAGCTGGCCGTGCATTTCCTGGTCAAGTCCGCCCGGCGGAGCGACAAGGCGGTCACCCACCTGGACGACGAGGCCGTCGAGGCCCTGATGGCGTACGACTGGCCGGGCAACATCCGCGAGCTGGAGAACACCATCGAGCGCGCGGTGGTCCTGGCCGACGGCCCGGCGCTGACCCGCGACGACCTGCCGCCCGAGGTGCGCCAGCCGGGCCGCCGCCGGCTCCGGCCGAGGGTCCCGGCCGGAGCCGCCGACGCCAGGACGCGGGCCGCCGCCACTCCCGACTGGGGTGAGCACGCGACCGCCGTCGAGGAGGACGGGGACGACGAGATCGTCGCCTTCGAGCGCCGGCACCTGCTCGACGCCCTGGGCGAGGCCCGCGGCAACAAGAGCGAGGCGGCCCGGCTCCTCGCCATGCCCCGCAGCACCTTCTGCAGCAAGCTCAAGAAACACGGGCTGCTCTGAGGCGCCGGCTCACTTCGACGCGCCGTCCGACTCGAGCTTCAAGGTCGTCGTCGCGGTGTTCCGCCGGGAGATCTCGATCTTGTTGATCGTGAGCACCGCCTCCATATTCTCGGCGACCTGGGACTTGATGAGCCGGCCGGCGGCGTTGTCGAAGAAGAACGTCCCCTTGCGTTCCTGGGCGTTGATCTTGAACGCGGCACCCTCGGGCGGGGGCGGGGCCTCGACCTTGGTCTCCAGGTTGATCCGCTCGACGTCGGGGCCGGCGCTCGGGTCGGGTCCTTGATCGGTGTAGACCGTCTCGAGCGTCATGTCTCCGAAGGGGGAGGGGATCTTGATCTGCCGGGTCCAGGACTTGCCCTTTTCGAGGTCCTCCTTGGGCAAGGCCAGGCTCACTTCGGTGATCATGTGCCTCAGCCCCTCCTCCGAGAAGATATTGGCGCCGCCCCCGCCGGCCGGTCCCGCCTCGCGGATCGCCTGGAGCAGCTTCTCGGGGACCTTCACGTCGCTCAGCTCGCCCTGGGGGCTCATCTTGACGGCGAACGGCGCGCCGACCAAGGCCTTGAGGAACGGCACGAGTCCCGCTGCGAGCAGCCCCTGGGGCTCCTGCTTGTCGTCCGAGTCATACGTGAAGACTCCGATCGGCGATGCGATCGTGGTCCGGATCCGGTCGATCGTCAGGTTGAGGTCGGCCACGCCGTCGGGCCCGACCTCCTTGACGGCCCAGCCCCAGTTGATCGTCTGCGACAGCGTGACCTTGCTCTCCTGGGCACCGGCCTTGTCCGACGTCTCGGTCTGCTGCTCCATCACGTAATGGAGGGTCTCGCCGGGCTTGAGCTTCCAGCGCAGGGTCGCGGCCGGGACGGCCGTCGCGGCCGGGCCGCCGAGGACCACCAGCACCATCCACCCCAACAGACTCCGCCGCCACGCCGTCCGCGCTCTGGTTCGCATCAAGTATCCCTTTCCGAGGCCCGAGGCCACCGGAGGTCGTCGCCCCCCTCGGCCGTCGACCGACCGCCGCGCCGGATCGAGGCCGCCTCGACCCTGTGAGCATATCCGCCCGACGCCCCGAAATCACCCTCCCGCCCCAGCACGCCTCCCTCAATCCGACCCGCGCGAGCGCTCGGACGGCTCGAGGTGCAGGATCACCAGGGCCACGAAGTCGTAGATCGCGTGGGCGATGATGACCGTTAGCAGGTTGCCGGTGGCGATCCAGACGGCGCCCAGGTAGGCCCCCAACAGGGTCGCGATCGCGACATAGGTCGGGGTGATCGGGTGGAGAAAGCCGAACAGCAGGCTGGCGACCGCCAGCCCCGGCCAGAGGCCGAGCCATCGGCTCAGCGCGGCCTGGATGGTGCCCCGGAAGAGCAGCTCCTCGCCGATCCCCGCCACCAGCGCGATCAGCGCCAGGTCGTGCCAGCCACAGTCGCGGAAGACGGGGATGAGCTCCTCGATGCAATACTTCTTGATCTCCGCCAGTGACCCGGCCGGCCAGCGCCAGGCCAGCCAGAACATCCCGAGCATCGGCAGCGCGGCCACGGCCCCCCACGCGGCATCCCGGGCCGCCCATTCGAAGCCCTCCAGAGGCCGCTGCCCCAGCAGCCAGCCGATCACCAGCGCCAGCGGCGCCAGGCCGGCCTCGAAGATCACCGCTATCTGGACGATCCCGCCATCATCCTGCGCGTCGTCGTCGTCGATCACGTCGTCCCGCTCTTTCTCGTTCGCGTGCGCGAGGCGCACCGGGTCGTCGCCATCGGATTCGACCGGGGCGTCGTTCGCACCGTCCGAGGGGCGATCCTCATCCCACGAGCTCTCCTCGCAGGACGGTCACGGCCCGGCCGCCCAGGAAGGCCCGAGGCCCCCGGACCCGGACCCGGACCACCCCTCCCCGCGCCGAGGCCTGAGAGCCGACCACGTCCGGCTTCTCCAGGCGACCGGCCCAGAAGGGGCCGAGGCAGCAGTGCGCCGAGCCGCAGACGGGGTCCTCGTCGACCCCGAGCCGGGGCGCGAAGAACCGCGAGACGAAGTCGAAGCCGGGCGACGAGGCCCGACTGGTGACGATCACCCCCCGGACCGGCAGCGCCGCGACCCGGCGGATGTCGGGGGCCAACGCGCGGACCGTCTCCTCGGACGCGACCTCGGCCAGGCAGTCGAATCGGTTGTATGCCGCGAACCGGACCGGGGCGCCCAAGGCCCGCGACACCTCGTCGAGCGGTGCCGGCTCCGGGCCCACGGGCAGGGCCGGGAAATCCAGCTCGATCCAGTCGCCGTCGCACCGGGCCGTCAGCGGGCCGCTCCGCGTCTGGAACCGCGCCGGCGCCTCCGGCGCGAGCTGCCCCTCCTCCCAGAGGACATGGGCGCTCGCCAGGGTCGCGTGGCCGCAGAGGTCCACCTCGACCGCAGGGGTGAACCAGCGGAGCCGGAAGCCGTCCCCCTCGCGATGCAGGAACGCCGTCTCCGACAGGTTCATCTCCCGCGCCACCTCCTGCATCCAGCGCCCGTCGCGCGGGCCGGGAAGCACGCAGACCGCCGCGGGATTGCCGGCGAAGGGCCGATCGGTGAAGGCATCCACCTGAACAATCTTCTCTCCCATGGCCGTCGCCCCTTCAAGGTTCGCGAGATCCCGATCCGTGGTCCGCCCCCTGTTCTAACAAAAAAGTGAAGGATCCGGCACTCGTCCGATTCGGTCGGGTCTGGTTCAACCTGCCCCCGACATCGACCTGACCACAACGGCCGTCGGCGCCAACACGACCGGGTTCATGGCGATCATCGACGTGCTGATCTGACCCAACGACCCTGCGCCCAAGACGCTCGTCCCGATCGGCGGCGGCAGCTACGCGATGCACAACGACCCGATGTGCACCGGGTCGAGCCAGTTTCCTGACGTTCTTCCAGCGGGACCCGCTCAGCGGCTTCGCGATCACCGGTGACGACGCGACGACCTGGCCGGCGATCGCCTCCGACGCCGAGTACGCGTACGCGTCGCTGTGCCCGACCTCCCCGCCGCCCGTCTTCCAGGCGACGCGGGGGGGCCGCTGGCA
>JAFANO010000056.1 GCA_019232645.1 Planctomycetaceae bacterium
TGCCGGGGGGGTCGAAGAGCTGCGCGACCAACTCGCGCCAGGGCAACAGGCCGAACCAGGCGGTGTCGCGGCTGCAGCGGCTAATCATGAGGTCGAGCCCGAAGCGGACCGCTTCGGGGTCGGCGCCCGGGTCGGGCAGGTCGAGGATCAGCCGCGAGCACTCGTCGGCCAGGCCTCGGAACAGTGCCTCGTCGTCGCGGGGGTCGTCGGTCCACCAGAGCACGAACGGGAGGTCGGCCTCCAGCAGGGGGCGGACGGCCCCCGGCAGCAGGTCCACGGCGTTCGGGCCGGCGCGGAGGATGATCCGCTCGCTGCAGACTTGCGGCAAGCCGGGCGCCGGCAGGTGGCAGAGCGCCGAGACCTCGGCCGCGATCTTGCGGGCGGGGTCGTCCGTCCGGCAGAGCACGATCGTCCGGCACGGGTAGCGCTCCGTCACGGTGTCGAGCACCTGCTGGAGCCGCTCCCCGTCGGCCTTCCGGCTGAGGACGACCACGTTCGCCAGGACGATCCGGGTGACGTGGGGGTTTTCCAGCTCCGGCCCGCCGACCCGCTCGGCCGCCGGCCCCCAGAGCCTCGTCAGCTCGGTCTCGATCTCGCGCGGATCGACGGCGATGCCTTGACCGCTCAAGAAGCCGTCGTTCGTAGTGTCGGGCATCGTTGGCTTCCCGGTAGTGTGGTGCGCCTGAGGGGGTCGGAGTGCGGATGTCCGCGGGGCGGATCGTGCGAGGGGGCGCACGGGCGCCCTCTCGAATCATATGGGATTTGAAATTCCGGATTTGAAATTCCGGATTTGGAATTTGATACCTTAATATGGATCTCGAATCTCGGATTTGAAATCCGGTGGTCTCCCAGGAGAATTGAAAGGTCGTCGTAAACTCTTGTGGACGAGTGGGTTCATCCGATCGGCACCAAAATCCATGATTCTTTGGTTTGCAGCGACTTGAGGCCCGTTCTGCAATTCTCCTGGGACACGACCTGAAAACCCGGATTTGGAATTTGATACATTTATATAAATATCGAATCTCGAATCTCGGATTTGAAATCCCGGATTTGGAATTTGATACCTTTATATGGATCTCGAATCTCGAATCAGAAATTTCCAATTCGAGATCCTGGACACGGCGCGGGAGGATGTCCGGAGACAGGCTCAGAGCCGTCGCCATTGCATCTCGCCGCTCATCAGGTCGTCGGCGGCCTCCGGGCCCCAGGTCCCGGCGGCGTAGGGCAGGGGCGGAGGCGCGCCAGGGCGGTTCCAGGCCTCGAGGATCGTGGTGCAGAACCGCCAGGAGCTCTCGACCTGGTCGGTCCGGGTGTAGAGGGTCGGGTCGCCGAGCATGGCGTCGAGGAGGAGCCGCTCGTAGGCCTCGGGCGGCGGCGTGGCGAAGGAGGTGCCGTAGCGGAAGTCCATCCGGACCTCCTGGAGCCGACGCCTCGAGCCGGGGATCTTAGCCTGGAACGCCAGGCTCGCCCCCTCGTTGGGCTGGATCCGCAGGACCAGCAGGTTGGTGCCGCCGCCGGCCACCCCGGTGTCGACCTCGAAGAGCGTCGTCGGCGGCTTGCGGAACTTCACGGCGATCTCGCTGGCCCGCTTGGGCAGCCGCTTGCCGGTCCGAAGGAAGAACGGCACGCCCGCCCACCGCCAGGAGTTCAGCTTCAGCCGGATCGCGACGTAGGTCTCGGTTGTCGAGTCGGGCTTGATCCCCTTCTCCTGGAGGTAGCCGGGGACCTCGGTCCCTTGGATCGACCCGGCGGTGTACTGGCCCCGGACGACATTCAGGTCCACGTCCTCGTACGTCCAGGTCGGCAGCACCTCGAGCACCTTGACCCGCTCGTTGCGGACGGCGTCGGCCGACAGGTCGACCGGGGGCTCCATCGCCACCAGGCAGAGCAACTGCATCAGGTGGTTCTGGATCATGTCCCGCAGCGCCCCCGAGTTGTCGTAATACCCGCCACGGCCTCCGGCCATCCCCAGCTCCTCGGCCACGGTGATCTGCACCGCCTCGACGTAGCGCCGATCCCAGATCGGCTCGAAGATCGAGTTGCCGAACCGCAGTGCCAGGATGTTCTGGACCGTCTCCTTGCCCAGGTAGTGGTCGATCCGGTAGATCTGGCTCTCGTCGAGGATCCGCGTGATGTCGCGGTTCAGGGCCCGGGCGCTGGCCAGGTCGTGGCCGAACGGCTTTTCGATCACCACGCGGCTCCAGGGACCGTCCTGGTGGTGTGAGTAGATCAGCCCGGCCTTGCCGAGGTTCTCGATGATCGGCGCGAAGTATTCGGGGGAGACGGCCAGGTAGTAGAGCCGGTTGCCGCGCGTCCCGTGCGTGCCGTCGAGCTGCTCGAGCCGCTTCTTGAGCTGCTCGTAGCCGGCCAGGTCGGTGAACGTCCCTCGTACATACCCGATGTGGCTGGCGAACTCGGGCCAGGTCTGGGCGAACTCGGGGTCGTCCCCCCTGCTCATGCTCTTCTCCAGCTCCGCGCGGAACGTCTCATCGGTCCAGTCGCGGCGGGCGAAGCCAACGATGGCGAAGTCGGGGGGGAGGTTCCCTCCGGCCCCCAGGTGATACAGCGCGGGGCCGAGCTTGCGGTGGGTCAAGTCCCCAGTCGCCCCGAACAGGACCACGGCGCAGGGTTCGGGGACGCGCGCCCTCGGCAGGTTCTGTCGTAACGGGTTGGCTTCGGCCACGGCCAACGATTCGTCCATCCCCGGCCTCCCCGCATGAAGCGCAGTGCCACGTCTCTGGCCCGAAGACGTTCGGGCCGATCTCGACGAGTTTAGGGGGGCGATCCCGCACAATCAAGAACATCGCCCCTGAAACCCGCAATCCCGTGCGGCGCATCCCCTGCACCCAACCACTCGCCGACGTCGAAATGAGATGGATTTCAAAGATTCGTCGCCCGGAGGGATCGGAAACCGTCGGCATGTCTTTCGCTGCCGCTGGGCCTCGCGAGGATCGGCCGACCCTCGGGTGGTCGGAGCGCCTCGCATTTCCCCTTCGACCCTGGGAGATCGTCGCATGAGCGTGGGACCTGGTGGGCCGTTCGGCGGGGGTAGCTGGTATTCGCCGGGGGGCTCTTATGGCGCCTATCCCGGCTGCGGTTGCAGCAGCGTCTTCATCATCCTGGCAGGGATCCTGCTGGTCTTCGGCGGCCTGCTCCGCTCGTGCAACATGTAGGCGCGCCGCGCCGGATCCGGCCAAATCTCCGCGACCCTCGAACTGAAAGGAGCTGACGATGCGAGCACTCTGTGCGTCGATCATCACCGCAGGTGCCCTGATCGGGCTCGGGTTGACGGCGCTGGGCCTCGGCGTGCGCTACCAGGATGTGGTGGCGGCCGACCCGGCCAAGATCGCCTACGTGAGATTCGTGCACCTGGACACGCCCCTGATGCTGATCCTCGTGGTCTTGCTGGCGACGGTCGTGATCGGGCTAGGGGCGACCTTCCTGGGCCTGGCCTATCACCACGAGCGCCGGCACTACGAGCGGCACCGCGGGCAAGCCGGCGAGACCCTGAGTTCTCGGGTCGGCGCATGAAATCGGACGTGTAAGGACCCGATTTCGGGAAGATCCGTGCGCACGCCGACTGCCCCGGGGCGAACGGATCAGCGGAGGCGTTCGAGCAGCCAGTTCCCCATCAGGACGCCCATCAGCGGTGCCAGGAGCCGGGAGACGGCTAGGCCGACCCGGTGGGGCCCGGCCCGGCGGAGGGCCAGGGCCCGGGTGCGCGCGGGGATCTGGATCACGATCAAGGCCGCCACGAGCCAGCCGAGCCGGTGGGCTCGCACCGAGCCGCGCCAGTCGCCGCGCGCCAGGTAGATCAGCGACCGGGTCAAACCGCAGGTCGGGCAGTCCACCCCCAGCCAGACCCTCGACGCGCAGACGTGCGGCAGCGGGAACCGCGACAGGCCCCGGAGGGCCACCCGCTGATCCGGGCGCACCTGGAGCAGGAATGCCAGCATCGTCACCAGGCATGCGCCCGCGAGCACCACGAGGTCGAAGTCGCGGGAGGGTCGCGGAGGGGTCATGGGGCCGCCGTTTCCTGGAAGCTCCGTGCCGTGTTTCAGGATGGATGCATTCTTCCCCGCCGAAGGGCTGGTTTCAAGATGAGCCTGGGGACTCGCCGCATCCCCCGGATGGTGGCAACGGGGGCATGGATCGGTCACGATGAAGGTGGTTTCCGGATGCACGTCGGCACCAGCCAGAAACATCGCACGACCTGAAAGGAGAGAGAGGACGCACCGAGGCACGAGCGTGCCCCGCATCAGATGCGGAAAATCCTGGCGACGGGCACACGAAGGCCCGGCAGATGCGGCTCGCCCGAGAGCTCCTGGAGCTCGTTGAAGAGTTCCGGCGGGGCGCCGGGCCGATGCACGCGCACGGTCCGGAAATCTGGATCAACCAGCCAGATCAGAGCCACGCCCGAATCCAGGTACGCGCGGACCTTCACGGAGACATCCTCATGCCGGTCGCTCGGCGACAGGATCTCAACGGCCAGGATGGGCGGTCCTTCGAAGAAGACCGCATGCTCCGGAGTGCTCGCCACGACCTCGGCCGAGACGTACGCGAGGTCGATCCCGACCGTCGTGTCGGGATCACGGCGCAACCGGAACCCGGCCTCGCCGCCGACGACCTCGCCACGCGGCTCGGGCTGACGCTCCAGCCACTCCTCCAACAGGTATCCGAGCCGGATCGTCGAGCGGCTGTGCCACCGGTTGCGCTTGGTCATGGGTCTCTCGCGCAGCTCGCCCCGGATCAGCTCTCGATCGATGCCGTCTTCGGGCAGGGCGAGCATCTCTTCCGTGGTCATGATCGAGGACGGAGCGACCGCGGCCATGAGAAACCTCCTTCCGGAACGGAACAGGGGCGGCCTGTGCGTCCGCTCCCGAAGATTATAGCCGCTGGAGGCCGGAGTGTCCGGGGTGATCTCGATACGAGTGGGACGCTCCTTTCGCGCGGCGCACCCAGCACGTTACGATAAAAAGCTCCTCCGGCCGCGATCCTCCCGACGGACAAGCCTGTATGAGCGCCCCCGAGACCCCCGTTCGGCTCCAGATGCGTCATATCAGCAAACATTTCGGAGGCGTGCGCGCGTTGCGCGACGTGAGCGTCACGGCGCACGCCGGCGAGGTCCACGCGCTCTGCGGCGAGAACGGCGCGGGCAAGAGCACGCTGATGAAGATCCTGGCCGGCGCGATCACCGAGTACGAGGGCCGGATCGTCCTGGAGGGCCGGGAGGTCGGCTTCTCGGGCCCCCGCGCGGCCGAGGACGCGGGCATCCGGATCATCTACCAGGAGTTGAACCTCGTCCCCGAGCTGACGGTCGCCGCCAACATCTTCCTCGGCCGCGAGCGTCGGCGCGGCCTCGGCCTGCTCGACGACCGCGCGATGGCAGCCGAGGCGCGGCGGCTGTTCGAGCGCCTGGGCGCGACGATCGCGCCCCGGGCACTGGTCGGCGACCTCCGGATCGGCGACCAGCAGATGGTCGAGATCGCCAAGGCGCTGGCCTTCGACGCCGTGATCGTGATCATGGACGAGCCGACCTCGGCCCTCTCCGGCGCCGAGGTCGCGCGGCTCTATCGGGTCATCGCCGACCTGAAGCGGCACGGCACGACCGTGCTCTACATCTCGCACAAGATGAACGAGGTGTTCACCCTGGCCGACCGCGTGACCGTCCTCCGCGACGGCCAGCTCGTCGCCAGCGCCCCCCGCGGGCGGAGCAACCCCCGTCAGGTGATCCGCTGGATGGTCGGGCGCGAGATCGCCGAGCTGCGCGTCGAGCACCCGGCGACGGCGGGCACGGCGATCCTCCAGGTCGAGGGCCTGAGCCTGCCCAGCCCAGTGCACAGCGGCCGGCCTTCGCTCCACGACCTCTCCTTCGCCGTCCGCGCCGGCGAGGTGCTCGGGATCGCTGGGCTGCTCGGCGCGGGCCGGACCGAGTTGCTCGAGGCCCTCTTCGGCGCCAGCCCCGCGCCGCCGTCGGGGACGATCCTGCTCGACGGCCAGCCCGTCCTCTTCCGGAGCCCTGACCAGGCGATCGCCGCCGGGGTCGCACTGGTGACTGAGGACCGCAAGGCGTTCGGCCTCTTCGACCAGATGACCGTGGCCGAGAACATCACCATCCGCCGCCTCCAAGCGCTGACCTGGGGCCACCTGATCGACCGCCAAGCCCAGGCCCGCGCCGTCGCCGAGTCGATCCGACGGCTCGCGATCAAGGCCGCCAGCGGTCGCACCGCGATTACCAGCCTCTCGGGCGGCAACCAGCAGAAGTGCATCCTGGCGCGCTGGCTGCTGATCGAGCCCAAGGTCCTGCTCCTCGACGAGCCGACCCGGGGCATCGACGTCGGTGCCAAGGCCGAGATCTCCGCGCTGATCCGCCGCCTGGTCGCGCAAGGCATGGCGATCGTGATGACCTCCAGCGAGCTGCCCGAGCTGCTGACCGTCTCCGACCGGATCCTAGTCCTCTGCGAGGGCCGCCAGACCGCCGAGCTGTCGCGCGCCGAGGCCACCGAGGAGTCGATCATACACGCGGCGACCCAGTTCCTCGACCGTGCCGCGCGGACGTCGTAGGATGCGTGAGACGCGCCGATCGCCGGGCTTCGACGGCGACAAGTGGCACGTCCGGGGCCGCCGCCAGCGTCGTCTTGACGAAGGCCGGGTGGGCGTGCTCCAGCAGGTAACCGGACAGTCTGCCCGTGAGATCCTAATAATCAACGGCTCAACACCGGGCTAAAAACCCGGTGAATCTTGACCTTTCGCCAGAGGCTTACTCGCAAAGGTTTGGGTTGCTCCGCCTCTTGCAACCACTGGAGAGCAAGCCTTCGATAGCATCTCCACTTTTCGCTTGTTCATAAACGGATTCCTGGGATTTCGCGCGCTCGGTCTGCTGATTGGAAATCGGAAATCTCAAATTTGAGATCCGGACAGAGGGCAAAAAAGATCTGGGATGCGTCTTAGCCCGGTGTTGATCCGTTGTTTATTAATTCTACTGTAACGGATAGCGCAAGTACTTTAGAGCAGATGGTTTAAGGATCGGGCCATACCCTGAGATCAGCGGAGCGAGGACATGTAGCTGGTTCCAAGCATGCGTGGAAGCCCGGAAAACAAGGGGCCCACTAATTACT
>JAFANO010000098.1 GCA_019232645.1 Planctomycetaceae bacterium
TTACACGCCAACGTCGATCGCTTGGAGCGCGAGAACCTCGAACTCCGTCAGCAGGCCGGGTATTGGAAGAGTCGCCATCGCGATACCCTGCAACGCGTCTCCGCGTTGGCGCAGCAGGTCGAACAACTCGAAGGCGAGAAACGCCAACTCCAAGCCGATCTGTTCGGACGACGCTCCGAAGCCCGACCTGGAAACGATCGCTCCAATGACCTGGAGGATCCCCAGGACGACTCCCAGACACCCGAGCGGAACCGGGGCCAGCAACCGGGGAACCCCGGTCCCAAGCGACGGGATTACTCCCATTTGCCCGTCCGTGAGGAATTCGTCGAATTGCCTCCCGAGCAATCTGTCTGCCCCTGCTGTGGCCTGCCCTTGAGGCAGCTCAGCGACACGGAAGACTCGGAGCAAATCGAAAGCGAGGTGTCTGCCTACCGCCGGGTGATTCATCGGCGACGGTACCGGCGGACCTGCCCCTGCGACGGCCCGATCACCCTCACCGCTCCGCTCCCTCCCAAGCTGATTCCCAAAGGACGCTATGGCATCTCGGTGTGGGTCGAAATCCTCCTGGACAAGGATTTCAGCTATCGGCCCACGGAGCGGTTGCTGGCCTCGTGGCGGCTGTGGGGTTTGGACTTGGCACCGGGCACCGTCACCGATGGCTTGGAGCAGCTCGAGGTCCTGCTGCGGCCGATTGACGAGGCGCTGACGACGCGGAACTCCCAGGGGGAGTTGCACCAAGGTGATGAGACGCGCTGGCGGGTGTTCCTCGCTCTGGAAGGCAAGCAAGGGTCCGGCTGGTGGCTGTGGGTCGTGTTGGGCCCGGACACGGTGATTTATCGGCTGGACGCCCGTCGCAGTCACACGGTTCCTGAGAGCCACTTTCGCGCCGAGTCGCGTGGGGTGCTGGTGGTCGATCGCTCTGCGGCCTACAAGGCGATGAGCTGGGTCCAGGACGGGGTCTTGGTCCTGGCCTTTTGCTGGGCTCATGTCCGGCGGGATTTCATCCGGGTGGGTAAGGGCTGGCCGGAGTTGAAGACCTGGGCCTTGGAATGGCTGCGGCGGATTCGCGTGCTCTACCGGCTCAATGACCGCCGCTTGGCGGCCCCGAAGGATGCCGCCGCGTTCGGGGAAGCGGATGGCCGCCTGCGCCAAGCGGTGGCCGCGATGAAGACGGAGATGGCAACCGAACTGGCCCGGGCGGATCTTGCCACGCCGTGTCGGAAGGCATTGGAGAGCCTACAAGAGCATTGGGGAGGGCTGACACGGTTCGTGGACGACCCCCGGATCCCGATGGACAATAACGCCTCGGAACGACGGGCGCGCGGTCCAGCGGTGGCGCGGAAGAACTTCTATGGCTCGGGTTCCCTCTGGAGCGGCCGGTTAGCGGCCGCGTTGTTCTCGATCTTTGCCACGTTGTCGCTCTGGAAGCTCAATGCTCGGAAATGGCTGACGTGGTACTTCGAGCACTGCGCGATGGCCGGGGGCAAGGTTCCGGAGGAGATCCAACCGTTCTTGCCGTGGAACCTCGATGCCGGGAAGAGGAGCGAACTGGGGGAGCGTGGCCTTGCTGAGGGGGACGACACTTCCTAATTCGATAGAGCCCCGAATCTCGACGAACGGAATCCAATCGCCATGTGAGGGTGCCAGTTCCACGCGGTGGAACGCTGGACTGCGTCCTGCTGCGCCCTGAACAAACGGGTTGAGCGGTCGTTTACCGGATAGCCTCTTAGTACCGAAGGTGGGACTTGAACCCACACCCTCTTGCGAGGACCGGATTTTGAGTCCGGCGCGTCTGCCATTCCGCCACTTCGGCATCATCCCGCCGAAAATCTTAACAAGCCTCGCCTTCCGAGGATAGAGGCTCGCCTTCCGTGAGTTGCGAACAAGGACGATCAGTGAGGGCCGCCGATCGTGGGAATCGCCGCGTCCGTACCGGCTGACGATATCGCTTGGTACTACTTCTACTGTAACAGTTCTATAACCCCTACTCGGGAAGGGACTTGCGGCACGATTTTCTCTATT
>JAFANO010000121.1 GCA_019232645.1 Planctomycetaceae bacterium
AGATGGCTCGGGATCTCGCTGATCCTTGGGACCGCGCTGCTATCGACCTTTTGGAACGGGCCGAGCCGGGCCGACGAGCCCGCCGCGCCCGCCGCGGCGCCGGCCGCACCCGACGCGACGACCGCCCCGGTCAAGCCCGACTCGACGGGCGCGTCGTATACGGGGGCCAATACCACCGCGGCGCTGACCGGCGAGAAGGACCCGAAAACGGGCAAGATCAAGATCGCGCAGGAGACGCTGACGGCGGACGTCAAGGACCTGAAGATCGGCATGAACATGCTCTGGACGCTGATCACCGGCTTCCTGGTCATGTTCATGCAATCGGGGTTCGCCCTGCTCGAGACCGGCCTGACGCGCGCCAAGAACGTGGCGCACACGATGGCGATGAACTTCGTCATTTACGCGATCGGCGTCACCGGGTTCTGGATCAGCGGCTTCGCCTTCCAGTTCGGAGGGATCGGGTCGCTCTTGACCATGGATGGGCCGTCCATCCTGGACAAGATGTGGACGGTGACCCTCTTCGGGAAGCCGTTCGATCTGCTCGGATACAAGGGCTTCTTCCTCGCCGGCCCCGCCAATGACGCGACCGTCTTGACGATCTTCCTGTTCCAGATGGTCTTCATGGACACGGCGGCGACGATCCCGACCGGCGCGCTGGCCGAGCGGTGGAAGTTCTCGGCATTCGTCGTCTACGGTTTCTTCATGTCGATGATCATCTACCCGGTCTTCGCGGCGTGGACCTGGGGCGGCGGCTGGCTGTCCGACCTCGGCGTCAACTTCGGCCTGGGCAACGGTCACGTCGATTTCGCCGGCTCGAGCGTGGTGCACATGACCGGCGCCGTGACCAGCCTGGCCGGGGTGATCATCCTCGGCCCCCGGATCGGCAAGTTCAACAAGGACGGCTCGGCCAACGCGATCCCTCCCCACAGCATTCCGTTGGCCGCCCTGGGGACACTGATCCTGGCATTCGGCTGGTTCGGCTTCAACCCCGGCAGTACCCTGGCGGCGACCGACCTCCGGATCGGCTCGGTCGCGACCTGCACGATGCTCGCCTCCGCGGCCGGCTGCCTCACCTCGATGTTCTACATGTGGATCGTCTTCGGCAAGCCCGACCCGTCGATGGCTTGCAACGGCCTGCTGGCGGGACTCGTGGCGATCACGGCCCCCTCGGCCTTCGTCAACCCGGTCGGCGCGATGATCATCGGCGCGATCGCGGGCGTCCTGGTCGTCTGGGGCGTATTGTTCTTCGAACGCGTCGTCAAGGTCGATGACCCCGTCGGCGCCATCGCCGTGCACGGCGTCAACGGCGCCTGGGGCTGCCTCAGCATCGGGTTCTTCGCCACAGGCGAGTACGGGGCCGGCTGGAATGGCGTCGCGACCGCGCCGACCGGGATCTTCTACGGCGGTGGCTTCGGTCAACTGGCGGCCGAGGCGATCGGCGTCGTCACCAACTTCGTCTGGGTCTTCTCCTCGGCGCTCGTCTTCTTCTGGATCATCGACAAGACCGTGGGAATGCGCGTCTCGGCCCTGACCGAGATCCAGGGGCTCGACATCCACGAGATGGGCGTCGCCGGCTATTTCAACGAAGATACCGAGCTCGTCCAGCTCGCGGGCGAGGAGCACCTCTCGACCCACGGGCCGGGCGTGCCCAAGCCGAAGAAGGTCGTCACCGAGCAGACGATCGTCGGCCGCTCCTGATCCCGAACCGTCCGACGCGATCATCGTTCGCCGAGGCCCCTTCCCCGCCCGGGAAGGGGCCTCGTTCGATCCCGGAGAGGCATGACCCGCCGCCGGGGGGGGACCACGCCTCAGACGGATTCCAGGACTTTCGTGCGCTCGGTCTGCTGATTGGAAATCGGAACTCTCGGATTTGAGATCCGAACAGGGCGCACAAACTCTGCTGGAATGCGTATCACTCCCCCTAACCAGCGCCAGGAGGGGCTTGACCGGTCCCCTTCGCCATCCGCGCGAAGGCCCATCGCATACCCCCGCACATCCTTCCGTCGATGCACGTTCGATAAGCCGACCGTGCCTAATTCTTAGTCTTCGAGAGACCGGACCCCACCACGAATCGCGCGCCGGAACGACGTCATCGACAACCTCAATGCCCCATTCATCTTATTTTAAGTGGTTGGTGGACAAGCAATTAGAAAAGCAGTTGGGCGGACGTCCGGGCGGATCGGGGTCTCTGGCATCCTGTTTGCATTCTATCCTCGCGTAAAGAAAAAATCGATTCCACGACTCTTAGATGTCTCATAATGATTTGAACCTTGCCGATTCTCGGGGGGTTCAACCCATATACAGGAGCCACCCTACTGGCGACGGTCGTCTCAGCCCCAGGCTGATTCGGCTTACCGCCAAGGGGCGAGCGGGTAGCCTCGCACGACCCCTCCCGCTCGCCCTTCCTCCACGCTGGACGGATCCCGAGGACACGTGGGACCCGTCTGGAAGGCAGGATCTGGGATTGCCTGACCAGATCATTCCACCGATCGCCCCCCTCACCCCGACCCGGGGGGTGAGGGGGGCGGTCTCTTTGGCGTCGAGGATCGTCCGGAGAGGGATGGCCGGGCTGGTCCCGCTCGTCTTGCTGGCGTCGCCGAGCCTCGCCGCCGAGGCCGTCCCCTCCGTCTCGCTCGGGCCGGGAGGGGCGACGCGTCCGGTCCCGCACTTGCTCTGGACGATCCCCTTCGCGCTCCTGCTCCTGGCGATCGCGGTCCTACCGCTGGTCCCCCGCGCGCATCACTGGTGGGAGTGGAACCGCTCCAAACTGCTGCTCGGCCTGACCCTCGGCGGGGTCGTCCTGGCGCACTACGGGCTGAGGGGATACGGTTTCCACGGTCAGCCGCCGGGCGCGGCGACGGTCCTGGCGGTGCTCGCTCATTCGCTCGTGCGCGACTATGTCCCGTTCATGGTCCTATTATCGAGCCTCTACGTGATCTCGGGGGGGCTCCAGCTCAAGGGGCACCTGCACGCCTCGCCGGCGGTCAACACCGGCCTGCTCGGCCTCGGCGCGGCGATGGCCAGCGTGATCGGGACGACGGGCGCCTCGATGGTCCTGATCCGCCCGCTGCTCCAGACCAACCGCGACCGCGAGCACGTCCGGCACACCGTGGTCTTCTTCATCTTCCTGGTCTCGAACATCGGCGGCTGCCTGCTGCCGACGGGCGACCCGCCGCTCTTCCTCGGCTACCTCAACGGGGTGCCGTTCCACTGGACGACGACGTTGTGGACACCCTGGCTCTTCAGCATCGCGGTGCTGCTGGTCGTCTATTACGTCTGGGACCGACGGGCCTACCGCCGCGAGACCTGGACGAACCTGCTCGACGACGCCCGGCACCACTCACCTCTCCGGATCCACGGCACGATCAACCTGGCCTGGCTGCTCGGGGCGATCGCGGCGGTGGCGCTGATCGTGCCGGGACGCCTCCTGCCGGGGACCGACCTGGTCGCCCGCGACTTCTACCGCGAGGCCGTCCTGATCGCGCTGACCGCGCTGTCGCTGGCGACGACCCCGCGCGGGCTCCGCCGCGAGACCGAATTCAGCCACGCGGCGCTCCTCGAGGTCGCCTGCCTGTTCCTCGGGATCTTCCTGACGATGCAGGTGCCGATCGAGATCCTCCAGGCCCGGGGCGAGGCGCTAGGGCTCTCGACTCCCTCGCATTTCTTCTGGGCGACCGGCGCCCTCTCCAGCTTCCTGGACAACGCGCCCACCTACCTCGTCTTCTTCGAGACGGCCAAGGCGCTCCCCCTGGCCGACGGCTCGGCGCCCCTGGCGCTGATCGACGGCGTGATCCGCCAGGACCTGCTCGCGGCGGTCTCGCTCGGCGCGGTGTTCATGGGGGCCAACACCTACATCGGCAACGCGCCCAACCTGATGGTCAAGCTGATCGCCGAGCAGCGCCGGGTGACGATGCCGAGCTTCTTCGGCTACATGCTCTATAGCGGCGGCGTGCTCATCCCCCTGTTCGTCCTGGTCTCGGTCGTGTTCTTCCCCTGAACCGGGCCTCGGGACGAGCCTCCAGGTGCTTCACGGCGTTCACCGCTACAGCGTGTCGAGGTTCAGGTGCTCGTGGACGTCGAGGAGCCGAGGATGGCTCCAGGCGACGCGCAGGGCGTAGCCGACCGAGACCAGCAGCGCCGCCAGCGAGGGCCCACGGACGAGCCGGCTCCGCTGGCCGGCCTCGACCCCCTCGGGCAGCAACACCAGCCAGAACGGGATCAATCAGAGTTCCTGACGGCCCGCGGCCGACGGCCGTCGCACGCGTCGCTCGACGACATGCAGTCGGCCCGCGAGGCGTCGGAAGCCGCCTGGCGCAGTATCAGCGGCGCGAGGGGAGTTCCACCGTTCGCGGGGGACAGATGCGGGCGCGAGCGAGCCGACGTCTCGGTCCGGGTGGTCGTCCGCAAGTCCTTCAAGAAGCTACCGGGTCAGCGCGGGCCGAAGCCGAGCGCGGCCTGAGCCCACCGCGGCGCGGCGGCCCAACCGCCGCCGCGCCGCTTGCCCTCGGCGTCGAGGGCCGTCCGACCCGAATCTCATGCAGGAAGACCCCATGCGTCACAGCACCGGGCCCAAGTCGCGACGTCGCGCCCTGCGGCCGTCGCTCGATCAACTCGAAGGGCGTCAACTCCTCAGTTGGAGCACGGTCCCGTTCGCGCTGTCCCCGCAACAGATCCAGAGCGCCTACGGGTTCGATCCGTCCGTCTCCGGCAAGTCGCCCGGGACCGGTCAGGCCATCGCTATCATGGTCTGCGGCATCGACCCGACGATCCGGCAGGACCTGCACGCCTTCGACGTGCAGTATGGGCTCTCGGATCCCACCCTGTCGGTCTGGGACCTGACCGCCGACGGCGACCCTATTCAGACGGACGTCGGTAACCCGAACAACATCTGCAACGCCTTCGAGACGTCGCTCGACGTCGAGTGGGCGCACGCGGCCGCGCCCGGGGCGACGATCTACCTCGTCCAGACCGGCCCCGACGTCCGCGACATCCTCGACGGGATGGCGTGGGCGGCCGAGGCCTTGCCGGTGTCGGTCGTCACCACGAGCTTCGGGTACAACGGGCCGGAGTCTCAGGCCCTCGAGCAAGCCTACGATCATGACTTCGCCCAGCCGGCCAACGGACA
>JAFANO010000183.1 GCA_019232645.1 Planctomycetaceae bacterium
TTGCTGTTGGACGGGACGTGGCGTCACGGGAAGGACGGTCGAGTTTCCGAACACGCAAGTCCACTCCCGAGTACGCCATATATGTTTGTGTGTTATTAAATATTTACATCAATATGTGAGGATATTCATATGAGTCAGGTCGAGTCCTTCGCTGGTACGCGCATCGTCGCCGTGTACCCGGATCATGCATCGGCCGAGGAGGCTGTGCGGCGGCTGCTCAAGGAAGGGTTCGCGATGAAGGACGTGTCAATCGTGGGCCGCGACCTCCAGGCGACGGAGGAGCCGATCGGGTTCGTCAGCACGGGCGACCATCATCCCTGATGAGCGGATCGGATACCCCGCCATCGATGGGATGCAAACCCTTGGAAGCATCGGGATTGGACGCATTGGGGCGGATTGTGGCGGACGCTGGCGAACGGAGGGGGTGGGATTCGAACCCACGGACGTCTCGCGACGTCAACGGTTTTCAAGACCGTCCCGATCAACCACTCTGGCACCCCTCCTCGATTCGGACGACGCGATGCTCCGGGTAAGGTTACTGGCCGACCTCGTCGATGATATCCTCGGCCACGAAGATCGGGACGTCGACCGTCACGGCGACGGCGATGGCGTCGCTCGGCCGGGAGTCGACCTCGATCAGCTCGCCGTTGTGCCGGACCCGGAGCTTGGCATAGTAGGTGTGGTCGCGTAGCTCACTGATGAAGATATCCTGGAGCTCGCCGCCGAGCAGTTCGATGGTGTTGGCCAGGAGGTCGTGGGTCAGGGGACGGGGCGCGGGGAGCCCCTTCACCCGACGGTCGATGCTCGTGGCCTCGAAGATACCGATGACGATCGGGAATGTCCGATCGCCGTCCACTTCCTTCAAGAAGATGATCTGCTGCTCGTTGTTCTCGTTGATGATGATCCGCGTGAGTTCCATCTGAACGGGCACGACAGTCGTCTCCCCTCGCGCCGACACCCCCGAGGCCGCCGGCAGGGCGGCCTCGGGCGCCGGTCCTGGTGATCAAGTCTCAATTGAGCTTGATCTTACAATGATGATAAGGGAGCCGTCGCGGCCCGTCAACGCGACCCGCCGCTCAACTGTCGTGTTCCGCCTCCGCCAGCAACGCGGCGACCGCCTCGCGCTGCGCGGTCAGCTCCGACACCTTGGCGCGGATCGACGCGACCACCTCGGCCGGCGCCTTGTTGACGAACGACGGGTTGCTCAACTTCCCCTCGTTGGCCGCCAGTTGCTTGCCGAGGTCGGCCAGCCTCTTGCGATGCCGCTCGGCCTCGGCCTTGCGGTCGATCAGGCCCTCCAGTGGCAGGATGACCTCGACGTCGGCCAGGACCGTGACTGCCGCGTCGGCGGGACGGTCGGACTCGGGGACGATCGTCACGCGGGTGGCCCAGGTCAGGGCCTGGATCAGCCCCGAGCCCTGGCGGAGGATCGCGGCCGCCGGCTCGGCGGCCACCAGGATCGGCGCGATCCGGGCCTCCTTCGGGACGTTCCGCTCGGCGCGGAGGTTCCGCAACGCCTTGACCACCTCCTGCCAGTGGGCCACCACGGCCTCGGCCTCGGGGTCGAGCCAGGCTTCGGGGTACGATGGCCAGGGGGCGATGCAGGCGCCCTCGGCCGCGGGCGAGGGCTCGGGCAGCCCCCGACTCGGGGCGATCCCCGCCAGCGCCTGCCAGACCTGCTCGGTCAGGAACGGGACGATCGGGTGGAGCAGGCGGCAGAGGCCGTCGAGCACCGCCGCCAGGACCCGCTGCGCGGTCGGGCGGGTCTCGGGCCGGCGGAGCCGGCCCTTGAGGATCTCGACGTACCAGTCGCAGAAGTCGTTCCAGGTGAAGTCGCGGAGCCGTCGGGTCGCCTCGGCGAACTGGAAGCCCTCGAGGTCGGCCGTCGTCGCCGCCGAGGTCTTCGACAGCAGGCTCAGGATCCAGCGGTCCTCGATCGGCAGGCCGGCGAAGTCGACCGGGGCGGGCGTATATCCTTCGAGGTTCATCAGCGCGAACCGCGCGGCGTTCCAGAACTTGTTGGGGAAGGTCCGGCCTTCCTCGAACCTCTTCGACGTGTTGACCACGCGGCCGTCGGGCAGGGTGGCCGACTCGACGGGCATCCGCAGGTCCTGCGTCTCGGTCGCCGAGAGCGCCAGGGTGAACCGCAAGGCGTCGGCGCCGTAGAGGTCGATGATGTCGACCGGGTCGATGCCGTTGCCCAGCGTCTTCGACATCCGCCGCCCCTCGCCGTCCTGGATGACGGGGTGGATGAAGACGTCGCGGAAGGGGACGTCGCCCATGTTGAACAAGCCGAAGATGACCATCCGCGCGACCCAGAGCGTGATGATGTCGCGCGCCGTCGACAGCACGCTCGTCGGGTAATACTTCGCCAGCTCGGGCGTCGCCTCGGGCCAGCCCAGGGTCGAGTGCGGCCAGAGGGCCGAGCTGAACCAGGTGTCGAGGACGTCGGGGTCCTGCACCAGGGTCCGGCCCGGGCCGAGGGCGTCGGGGGCGAGGTCGGTCTCGGCGCAGATCAGCCAGCCGCCCGACTCGGCCCGGCGCCAGGCGACGTCGGTCCGGCCGGCGAAGGCCCGTTCCAGGTCGGACTCATCGGCCTCGTCGCAATACCAGATCGGGATCCGATGG
>JAFANO010000227.1 GCA_019232645.1 Planctomycetaceae bacterium
GTTGGGCGCTTCGGGGGACGGGCACCCCCAGCCCGGCGGGAACCGCCGCCAGCACGTCGGGAAGTAGCCGTAATATTGGCTGCGATAGAGGCCGTACAACGGATCCTCCATCGGGCAGGGGACGCGCTCGCGACGGATCGGCGCCAGTGGGAATAACCCGGTCTGCTGCGCCGACGCCAGCAACGGGGCCGCCAGGACCAGCGCGAACGCCCACACCGCCGGCGACCATAATCGCCTCCATATCTTCCTCAGCATCCTCGCCTCGCGGGTTGGGAGTGACGGGACGGAATGGGGCACGCGTCTCAACTCCTCTGCAAAAGCGCGCTCCCCACACTTCGTGACTATCCTCGATCGATCGGGCAAACCCACGATCAAGCTATAGGTAATTTGGAGTATTAGGCTGTTCTTCGTGATTTGCTGAACTGACGAGAACTAGGAAAATATGGCCTTTCACGATCGGGTGGGAGGATCGGGAGGTCGTGGTCCGAAAGGGTCAATCCCGGGCGTCGAATGGTCGATCTGGGAAGGGGACAAGGTCTCGCGAGGCGAGTGAAGGTCCAGGCACGATCCCAAGCAGGAGCCGGGATCTCAGGAGGTCCGCGTCGGGCCATGACCCTGGTTGAGATGACCCGATCGCTGTCGCGCGTGTCGAGGATGATGAGGGTGTGATTCCCGGCCCGCCCGCGCCGCGAGGCAGTGATCCCTGGATACATCCGAGGGCGAGGCAATGATCCGGTTCACGAAACGTCGGATGGCGGCAATTGTGACGACTTGCCTGGCGATGGCCGGGCGCGAAGCCACCGCGCAACTGGCCCCAGGTGCCGGGGCGGTGTCCTCGATGACGCCGGGCAACCCGCAGACGGCGCCGATGCTGAATGCCAATCCGTACACGAATCCTTCTCTCAATCCGTTCTTGAACCCTTACATGGCGCAGTTCCCGATGACGTCGGGCAACGCCGCGTTGTTCTTCCTGGCGGCGCAGCAGGCGAACGGCGGGATCGGCTCCGGCCAGTTGAGCGGCGTGCGGCCGTCGCGGACGGCCGTGCCGGCGCCGGCGCCGCGCCCCGCGCCTCGGGCGGGGGACGACCACGACGCGCCCGTGCCTGGTGGCGCGGCGCGCTACTTCAACCGGGTCTATCAGACCGGCTCGGAGTACGGCCGCTACTACAATCGCCAGGGCACCTATTACCGGAAGAACGTTCGTTGACGGCAGGGGCGACATTTTCGACTCGAGGTCGGCGTTGATACTGCCGATCAATGGCTTGACAAGATCGTATCCGCAATCGGGAGGGTCCCGATCGGACCGGGTGGCATGGGCCTCCGCCCGTGAAGGATGGACTACGTTCGCGGGGGCGTGGCCGGCGCGGGGTCGGCCGCTCGCAGCCGGTCCCGGGGTATGCCGGGAGGAGTCTCGCATGGATCGCCCGAGGTTGGAGCACCGCAGGATCGGTTCGATCATGGTCCTCGCCATCCTGATGTCGTGCGGATGTCAGACCGTGAGGACTCCCGAGGAGAAGATCGCCAAGACGAACCTCCCGCGCGAATTTACTAAGGTCTCGATGCCCGAGTACGTCGTCGAGCCACCCGACCTCGTCCTCGTCGAGGTCCTCGAGGCCCTGCCCGGCCGGCCGATCCAGGGCGAGCGCCTCGTCCGGCCCGACGGCAAGATCTCGCTCGGCTTCTACGGCGAGATCTACGTCGCCGGCCTGACGACCAACGAGATCAAGGAGAAGGTCGTCCTGCACCTGCGCAAGTATCTCAACGACGAGATCCTCGGGCTGATCGAGATCGACCCCAGCACGCGGAAGCCGAAGTACGTCGACCCCAAGGACTCGAACCGGGTCTTCGTCGACGTGACGGCGTACAACAGCAAGAACTATTACGTGCAGGGCGACGTGGCGCAGTCGGGCAAGCTGCCGATCACGGGCAACGAGACGGTGCTCGACGCGATCAACTACGCGGGCGGCCTGATCCCGACCGCCGCGCCGCAGAACATCCGACTGGTCCGCCCCGCGCCCCCGGGTGCCTGCTGCGAGCAGGTCTTGCCGGTGAACCTGGCCGCGATCATCAGCTCTGGCGACCCCACGACCAACTACCAGCTCATGCCGGGCGACCGCATCGTCGTCTATCGCGACCCGATCGTCCGCGGCACGATCTTCATCGACCGCCTGGCGGCGCCGTTCCAGACCGTCGTCAACTCGATCCTGCAATACTCGTTCGCCGCCCGGTCGGTCCGGTCGATCAGCACGCCCCTCTTTGGCGCCGCGGCAGCCGCTCGTACGACCACGCCGGCGATCCAGCCCGGGGCGCGTTGACGCCTGACCCGGCTCGCGTCGCCGTCGCCGATCTATCCCAGGTCGGGAGCCGCACCCCCTCAGGGAGCGGCCCCCGGCCTTTGGTATTCCTTGTAGACCGCGCGTGAGCTTCATACATTCGGGCACGAGCCCGCGAGCAGGATCGGGGCGGGGGAATAAGGCTAGGTGGCTCATGTGCCCGGATTGGTGAAATCATATAGGGTCCGCGCGGACCGTCCCAAAGCGGCTTGCAACACCTTGTTTTCCAATAACTTTCGTCAAGGTCCGCGCAGCGGACCCGACAAGAGCTGAGATCTCGAATTTGAGATCCGAACAGAGCGTAAAAAATCTCTGGAATGCGTATTATTTCCTCAACGCATCGGGCACGGGGGTCAATTCATCTTCCTCGGCCTT
>JAFANO010000277.1 GCA_019232645.1 Planctomycetaceae bacterium
CTGATCGTGAACAAGGTCGGGGGCCGGTTCAAGCTCTCGACGCTGATCCAGAAGCGGATGATCGCGTTGAACCAGGGGGCGCGGCCGCTCGTCGATCTCCGGGGCGCCGACAAGATGACGATCGTGATCCAGGAGATCATGCAGGACAAGATCTACCTCGACCTGTCAGGCAACCTCCAGACGACCGAGCCGACGGAGGAGGATGAAGGGGGGACGGTGGACCTTACCCAGCCGTCAGAATGAGCCCGACGGGGCTGCCGCGGGCCGGTCCCGCCCGAGGATGGCGAAAGCGTCGGGGCTCCCCCGGCCGATCACAAGCGCACGAGTCCGGCACCCGGAGACGCCCGGCGGAGGGGGCGTGCGTCGGGACTCGCGCGACGTGACGTGCGCCGAGGGGAGTCCATGCTCGAGCGACCGCGGTTGGCGCGGTATGGTCCGGCGTCAGCCTTGTTGCTGGCCTTGATCTTCCTGGTCCTGAGCCTGGCGTCGTATGACCCGGCCGACCCCCCGGGCTCGGCCGTCGCGCCCGCCAACGATCCGGTGGCCAACCCCTGCGGCCCGGTCGGGGCGCTGCTGGCGCACGGGCTCAACCAGGCGCTGGGGTGGTCGTCCTGGGTCGTGGTGCTGATCCTGGCGGCGGCCGACGTGCTCTGGCTGGCCCACCGCGCGGTCCCCGAGTGGTGGGTCCGTCTGCTCGGGTTCGCGCTGGCGGTCGCGGTGGCCTCGGCGTTGGTTCAGAAGGTCGCCCCCGGCCTGGAGCCGAGCCCGCCCGTCGGCAGCGGCGGATACCTCGGCGCCCTGGCGGTGGCGTTCCTGGAGGGGCAGTTCGGGCGGGCCGGGATGCTCCTGATCCTGATCGCCGGCGGGCTCGTCGGGCTGGCACTGTGCATCGACGCGCTGGTGCTCTGGCCGGTCCAGGAGGTCCTCCGCGCCCTCCGTCCCGGGTCGAAGGCGGCGGCCGGGGGGGCGGTCGTGCCGGCCCCGGAGGCGTCGCTGCTGCCGGCCCAGCCGTGCTTCGAGGTGGTCGAGACCAGCCCGAGGCCGGTGCCGATCGCCTCGACGCCCCTCCTGGGCCGGCCTCCCGAGGCCATCGAGGTCCCGGTGCCCCGGGCCTTCCAGCCCTCGGCCGCGCCCCAGGAGGGCGGGATCCCCGGCGCCGGCCCGCCGGCGTCGCCGCGCGGCGGCGGGTATGTCTTGCCGACCATCGAGCTGCTTGATCCGCCGGTCCCGTTCCCGATCCAGGAGCACGAGGCCAAGATCCACGCCCGGGCCATGCTGCTGGAGCGCACGCTGCTCGACTTCGGGTTGCAGGTCCGCGTCGTCCAGATCGACACCGGGCCGGTGATCACCCAATTCGAGATCGCGCTGGAGGCGGGGCTGAGCGTCAAACGGATCAACAGCCTGGCCGACGACCTGGCGATCGCCCTGGCGGTGCCCAGCGTCCGGATCGTGGCGCCGATCCCCGGCAAGACGACCATCGGCATCGAGGTCCCCAACGAGCGCCGGGGAATCGTCAAGCTCGGCGAGGTCATCCAGGCGGTCGACTCCCGCATCGGCAAGCTCCGGATCCCGCTGTTCCTGGGCAAGGACGTCAAGGGGAACCCGCTGGTGTTCGACCTGGCCGACATGCCGCATCTGCTGATCGCCGGCCGGACCGGCACGGGCAAGTCGGTCTGCCTCAACTCGATGATCCTGTCGATCCTGATGACCCGGACCCCCAACGAGGTCAAGCTCATCCTGATCGACCCCAAGGTGGTCGAGCTGTCCGACTACAAGCGGATCCCGCACCTGATGCACCCGGTCGTCACCGACATGAAGAAGGCCGAGTCGCTGTTGGCCTGGGCCTGCGACAAGATGGACGAGCGGTACGGCTTCCTGGCCCGCGCGGGGGTGCGCAACATCCAGTCATACAACCAGCTCGGCGCCGCGGAGATCTTCGCCAGGCTCCACCCCGAGGACGAGCAAGAGCGGGCCAGGATCCCGACCAACATGCCCTACATCGTGATCATCGCCGACGAGGTGGCCGACCTGATGATGACGGCGGCCAAGGAGGTCGAGTCGCACATCGTCCGCCTGGCACAGAAGTCCCGCGCCGTCGGGATGCACCTGATCATCGCCACCCAGAAGCCGACGGTCGACGTCATCACCGGGTTGATCAAGGGCAACATGCCGGCGCGGATCGCCTTCCAGGTGACCAGCCGGGGCGACTCGCGGGTCATCCTCGACGAGATGGGGGCCGACAAGCTGCTGGGCCTCGGCGACATGCTCTTCCTGATCCCGGGGACCTCGCACATCGTCCGGGCCCAGGGGACGTTCGTCTCCGACGCCGAGATCAACCGCGTCCGCGACTACCTCGACCGCTACCCCGTCGAGTTCAGCCGCGAGCTGATGCAGCTCCAAGTCGGCGGCGGCGCGGCGGGCAAGGAGCGCGGCGCGGCGCTGAAGGAGCGCGACGAGCTGTACGAGCCGGCTATTGAGATCATCGTCCGCGAGGGCCGAGGCTCGTGCTCACTCCTGCAGCGCGCCCTGGGCATCGGCTACGGCCGCGCCGCCCGCCTGATCGACTTCATGTACGAGGACGGCATCGTCGGCGAGTACAAGAGCGGTACCTCCCGCGAGGTGCTCTACACCTGGGAGGAATGGGAAGCCCTGAAGAACGGGGACGAAGCCCCGCCCGCACCCAACACTGCATGATCAGGCCGGCAACGTGACTCTCGTGCGCCCGGATCGCTCCAGGACAACTCTTTCCCATCCTTTGCAAGCTCCCGCTGAACGCGCACCCACTGGCGGGCGCTCGGGGATCTACTCCTGGAGCATCCTCTCCGTCGCGATCCGTCAGCCTGCTCCTGCGACGATGCGGTAGAGGACATGCGGGTCATCGGCGTGGATCAATGCCCGCTCGAAAATCAGCCCGGCCTTTTCCAGGACCCGCCGCGATGCCTGGTTGGTCTCGAGGGTGAAGCCTACCACTTGATCGATGCCGAGGTGCTCGAACGCCACCTTCAGGATTGCCCTGGCCATCTCGGTCGCCAGGCCCCGGCCCCAGAACTCTGCCAGCAGGGCGTAGGCCATCTCCACCTCGTCGGCGCCCCCAACAGGGACATGCCTGAGGCCACCCCGACCGACAAAACGGCCGTCCCGCTCGTCCCGGAAGACCCAGAGGCCGTATCCATGACGGTGCCTGTGTTCTCGGTTCCTCCGGAGGAACGAGCGGGTCTCCCCGTCGTCGCGGAGTCCCCCGAGGGTCGCCATCACGACCGGATCTCGGTGCATCCGGCTGAGTTCATCCAGATGGTCGGCCTGGAGCCGTTCGGCGCTCAAACGGGGAGTCCGGAACGTCTCGATCATGGCTGTGCCGACCGGCCGGGGGGCGTCGGAGGGTAGATCGAAAACTCGCCGGCTCGATGTCGCTGCGCCGCGGAGACGTAGTGTCGCCATGCCCGGTCGATCCGCTGCCGCGTCGCGTCGTTCACCGTCCTCACGACCCGACCGGGGACCCCCATCACCACGGAGCTGGGCGGCACCTCCAAGCCTTCGACGAGCAAGGCCCCGGCGCCGATGACCGAACCCTTCCCGACGCGGACACCGTTGAGCAGGATTGCGCCCATGCCGATCAGGCACTCCTCCTCGACGAGACAACCGTGCAGGATCACCCGGTGCCCGACCGTGACCCGAGGCCCCACGAGGCACGGGACCCCCGGATCGGCGTGGACCATGGAGAGATCCTGGATATTCGTCTCGTCCCCGATCGAGATCCGTTCGGTATCGCCCCGAACCACCGTGTTGTACCAGATGCTCGCGCCCTTCCCCACGTGGACGTCGCCGAGGACGATTGCCCCGGGAGCGATATAGACCGTTGGGTCAACCATGCCAGGATCCCCCGTGATCGTTCGTGCGAATTCGTCGTGTCCGTGGGGCCCCGAAGGTCCACGGATCGTCAATGATATTTATTTAATTTCATAAACATGTGCCTTCGGCGCCCCGACAACCGTCACCCGGGCTCCCGGATGGAGACCGTTGAGATCCGTCTGTCGTGCGCCCACGGAATCATCGTCCACCGATGGCGGAACAGGCAAGACCACTCGACACCAATTCCAGTGAAAATCGTTTTTTCAAGAATCGTTTCGACGGTGAAGGCGGCGATCGCATGGCTGGGTGGCGGTCGTGACGAGGCTCGGAAGCCCGACGGGATCGCCGGCCTGAGGGGCTACCTGGAACAGCGTCGGCCCTGCCTCCTGGGACTCCAAGGGCGCGACAGGAGGCGGGGCTTGGGATCGCGAGTCACCGCGTGGCGAAGCGCAACGATGGGTTGCTCGCGCACCGGCGCACGGGACGTGGGAGGAGTGGGAAGCCCAAGGGGTGGCGGCGTGGGCCGGACTGGAGGCGGCACGACGCCATGGAGGGCGGGGCGACCGTCGCCAGGACCGCACGCTCCCCCACGCGAAGCTGCCTCCGAAGCCGTCGAAACGGGTTGCCTGAGCCCGAGCCAGGCACTCTTCCTGATGGGCGCCTCGAAAAAATCTCGCCGCTTTCTCCCGGCGTTTTCAACTCAAAGTATGACGCCTTGATGACACACCCGAGCGGCTTGACCGACAGCTCGGCGACGGTTTGAGGGAAGACAGTTGAGGAACCGGGAGAATGACCATGACCTGCCTCCAGGCGAAGGACTGCGATACCTCGAGCGCGTTGAATCTCTATCTTCGCGAGATCCAGGAAGATTGCCTGCTCTCGGCCGCGGAGGAGCACGCCTTGGCGGAGGCGATCGCGAGGGGGGATCGCGACGCGCGGGCCAGGATGATCCAGGCGAATCTCCGGCTGGTGGTCAAGATCGCCCGCGACTACGTGGGCCGCGGCCTGGTCCTGGATGACTTGATCGGCGAGGGCAACCTGGGGCTGATCCGCGCCGCCGAGGAGTTCGATCCCCGGTTCGGCACGCGATTCAGCACGTACGCCGGCTACTGGATCAAGCAAGCGATCCGTCACGCCCTGATCAACACGACGCTGACGATCCGGTTGCCGGCCCACATGGTCGGACTGCTGACCAAGTGGCGTCGGACCGAACGGGCTTTGACCCGGGAGTTGGGCCATTTCCCGAGCCCCGAGCAGGTGGCGGTCCGCCTGGGACTGACCGACTCGCAGCGGGCGCTCGTCGAGAAAGCGCGTCGCGCCAGCCAGTTGCGGTTGGAGAACGGCGGTGACGATGGGGGGGCGGGCTGGTCTCCCGACGACTCGACCGACACGCGCGACGCGCCCGACGCGGTCGTCGAGGCCGACGACGAGCGGCAGGACCTGCGTCGTCGCCTGGAGCGGCTCGACCAGCGCGAGCGGGTCATCCTGGCCTTGCGGTTCGGGCTGGAGGGAGAACTGCCGATGACCCTGAAGGAGGTCGGCCGACGCCTCGGGGTCACCCGGGAATGGGTCCGCAAGATCGAGCTCCGGGCGGTCCGCAAGCTCGAGGACGGCGCGATCTCCGAAGAGGCGGCCGATGGGCCATCCCGAGCGTCCAGGGCCGGACCGAGACGAGAGGCCGATCACGAGTCCGGGACCCCCAGTCGACCTGAGCGACCGCCGTCGCGGACCGCCCCTCGGGCGGGCGGTCTCGATTGACCAATCCCGCCCCATCGTCCACAATCCGCGGCGGATCGAAGTCATCGCGGTCGCGGCCGCGCGGCCCCTCTGGATGGAGTCGGCACGGATGCCCGTCCGCCATGGGGATTGGGGAGTGATCGTCCTGGCGATCGCGGTCCGTGCAGTCGCGATCCTGGTCTTGCAGAGCCATACGGTCCCCAACAGCACCTACGAGCACGGCGCGATCGCCGCGAACCTGCTGGCTGGCCGAGGCTTCTCGATCCGGTTCCTCGGGGCCGAAGGGCCGACCTCTCAGCAAGCCCCCCTCTATCCGTTCCTGGTCGCCGGGGCCTACGCGCTCGGGGGGGTGGCGACGCCCCGAGCCCTGCTGATGCTCCAGATGGGGCAGGCGGCCCTGGGAGGGATGCTGGCCTTCGTCGTCCTGAAGCTGGCCCGCGAAGTCGCGCCGGAGTCTCCCCGGTGGGCGTGGCTGGCCGGCGCCATCGCCGCCTGGCATCCGACCCTGGTCTACGCGGCGACCCACGTCCAGGCCGCGCTGCTCGCCGCGACCCTGCTGACGGCGACCGTGGCCTCGGGATTCCGGGCCGGTCGGACGGGTCGCGGACGCGATGCGGTGGCGACGGGGATGCTCCTGGCCGCGCTCACCCTGACCGACCCGATCCTCGCCCTGGCCTTGCCGGGGGTCGGCTGGGCTGTCGTCCAGGGCCAAGGTCCTCGCCGAGCCGCCCGGCCGGTCGCCCTGGTCGCGATGACCGCGGCCCTGGGCGTGACCCCCTGGACCGTCAGGAACGCCCTGGTCCACGGCGAGCTCGTCCCGATCAAGAGCACGTTCGGCTATGCATTCTGGCAGGGCAACTGCGCGATGAGTGAGGGGACTGACAAGGTCGTCCGCGCGTCGGTCGAACGCGCCCTGCGGCGGGGGCAGGGAGGCCTTCGGGGCGTGAACCGAGCCCTCTGGGCCGCGCGGCACGAGGCCGGATATCTCGATGACATCGCACTGACGGCGGCCGACTACCGCATGCTCGGTTCGGTCCCCGAGCTCGAGCGGTCGCGCCGGCTGTTCCGGCGGGCCCTGGACGACCTGGGCGCCGAGCCCGGCCGTTATCTCCGGCTCTGCCTGAGGCGGTTCCGATATTTCTGGCTCTTCGATGAGACGAATCCCAAGACGCGGAACGCCCTCTATCGCGGGAGCCACCTGGCCCTGACCGTGATGGCCGCGCTGGGGTGGCTCCTCTCGGGGCCGGGATCGCGGTGGCGATTGGGGCCGACCGTGCTGACCGCGGCCCTGATCGCGACGTTCCACACCTGCACGATCGTGTCGGCACGGTTCCACATCCCGCTCGAACCGCTGATGGCACTCTGGGCCGCCGCGGGCATCGCGGGCGTCCGCCTCCACCTCCCCGGTCCGGCCGTCGTTCAACCGCGACGGCAAACGACATCGAAGCCATCGGGATCGACCACCGGCTCGCCGAAGGTCACGCGGACGTCCTCTCGGGGCGGGCCACCCGAGCCGAGGGGCGATCAGGAGGGGCGGACCACGCCGGTGATCAGGACCCTCGTCAACGGCTGACGGTGACCCCTGCGTCGTCGGTAATTCTTGCGCCGACGGAACTTCTGGATGATGATCTTCTTGTCGCGGAACTGCTCGACGATCTTCGCGACGACCCGGGCTCCCTCGACGGCTGGGGTGCCGATCGTCGCGCCGCCGTCGCCGGAGATGAGCAGGACCTTGGGGAACTCGAGCTCGGTGCCGGGCTCGCCGTCGCGACGGTCGACAACGATGCGGTCCCCTTCGCTCACCCGGAACTGGTGGCTGCCATCTTCAAAAATCGCGTACATCCCCTCAAAGCTCCTCGTGACCCCGGCCCGGTTTGCCCGAGGGCCGAGTCCGCGTTCAGAGTGAAGAACCGGAACGAAATTCTCTTTATTTTAAAGAGTCACACTTGATGCTTAATATGGCCGGACGCGGCGATCCGCCGGGATAACAGTAACAAAAAAACATATTTTTTAATGCAGCCATCGTCCCTCGCCCGGAGAGCGATCCCGTGGGTGAGCTCGTACGGACGACGGCGAGAAGGTCAAATCGTACCCGCTCCTCCACTCCGGGGTAAAGGTCGTCCTCGACACGATCGGCGATCGCCCGGCCCCGGGGACCGGGGCGGTGATCGTCGATCGCGGCGGATCGGGCCCCTGGCCCGTTCAATGCGCACGGCGATTGTTGGCTGCGGGCAGGGGGAGGAGCTTGACCTCGCCGTTGTTGCCGTCGAAGCAATCGATCTGGAGGTGCTCGGCGGGGGCCTGCTCCTCGGCGCGGATGTGGATCGTCATGTTGGCCTCGCTCTCGATCCGGGCGATCTCGCGCCGCTTGCGGTTGTTCAGGTAGGAGGCGACCGCGGAGCTGGCGCCGATGTTGACGCGGCGGATGTCGTCGCGGTGCGAGGCCAGGGCCAGCAGCCGCATGACGTCGATCGACATGCTCTCGACCGTCTTGACGACCCCCGCGCCGCTGCAGTGGGGGCAGTCCTCGTAGACCGACCGCTTCAGGCTCGGCCGGATCCGCTGGCGGGTCATCTCGATCAGGCCGAAGGCGCTCATCCGCAGGACCTTCGTCCGGGCCCGGTCGCGCTTGATGGCGTCGCGCAGCGCCTTCTCGACGCCCCGGCGGTGCCGCTCGTCGCGCATGTCGATGAAGTCGTTGACGATCACGCCCCCCAGGTCGCGGAGCCGGAGCTGGCGGGCGATCTCCTTGGCGGCCCGGAGATTCATCTCGTAGGCGGTCCGCTCGGCGTCGTTCTCGACCCGGAAGTTGCCCGAGTTGACGTCGATGGCCACCAGCGCCTCGGTCTGGTCGATGACGATTGAGCCACCCTCGGGCAGCGGCACGTGCCGGCGCTGGATCTTGGCGATCTCGTCCTCGATCGCGTACTTGTGGAACAGGGGGACTTTCTCGTCGTACAGCCTCAGGCGGTTGACGAACCGGGGCATCACGTTGCGGAGGAATTCCTGGGCCCGCTCGAACGCCGAGGGCTCGTCGATCCAGATCGTGTCGATCTCGGACGTGAAGATGTCGCGGATGGTCCGCGTGATCATGTCCGATTCTTGGTAGATCGGCGCGGGGGCCCGGGCCTTCTTGATCCGCCGCAGGATGACCTTCCAGAGCCGCAGCAGGTAGGCCAGGTCGCGGGCCAGCTCGCGCTTGGTGCGCTCGAGCCCGGCGGTCCGGACGATAAACCCGAGCCCCTTGGGCGGGTTCAGCTCGTTCATGATCTCGCGGAGCTTGCGCCGCTGCGCCTCGTCGGCGATCTTCCGCGAGACGCCGACGCGATTCAGGCCCGGCATCAGCACCAGGTAGCGGCCGGGGATGCTGATGTAGGTCGAGAGCGTGGGGCCCTTGGTCCCGATGCTCTCCTTGATGACCTGGACCAAGACCTCGTCGCCCCGGCGGAAGATCTCCTGGATCGGGGGCTTGGCCAACCCCCGGCCGCGAGCGGCCCGGCTCCCGCCGCGTCCGGCCTCGGCCTCGCGCTCGTCGTCCCGGCGCGGGCGGGCCTCGATCGGGCCCCGGAGGCCCATCTCGCGCTCCAGCTCGGCGATCTCGGCGATCTCGCGGCGGATCTCTTCCTCGAGCTCGGGGTCGATCGCTTCCTCGACGGCCGCGCGTGCGGGCTCCTCGCGCAGCTCATCCTGGCCGGCCTCTTCGAGCTCCTCGACGAGGGGTTCTTCGCCGAAGTCGAACTCGTCGAGCAAGGCCACCCCTTCCACCTCCGCGTCGCCCCGCCTCGGGGCCTCGTGGTCCAGGTCGGGCTCGGCCTCCTCGCCCTCCTCGTCCTCGAGCGCGGGCTCCAGGTCCTCGTCCGAGGGCGCGGGGGCCACCTCGCGCTCGGGCCGCTCGCGGTCGCGCTCGCGGCGGCGGCCCCGACGGCGCCGCCGCCGCCGTGGGCCCTCCAGCTTGCCGGGCTCGGCGACCCCCTCCTCCGCGCCGGGCTCGACCTCCACCTCGGGCTCGAACTCGGCCTCGGCGGCCAGGTCCGACCAGGGACTCGCGGGGAGGCCCGGCGAATCGATGTCGAACGGTGATTCGGGGGCCCGGGACCGCTCGCGACGCGGGACGTAGCCCGGTTCGCCCGCGCGGGCGTGCGGCTTGGCGCGGGGCGACTCCGGCTCCGGGGTCCGGGCGCGCTCGAGGTCGCGGGCCCGTTCCCGTTCTCGGGTCGGCTCGGGCTCCAGCTCGGCCGGCCGCTCGGCCAGGAAGCTCCGCGGCCGCTCGGCGATCGGCTCGCGGGGAGGCTCGGCCTCGGTTTCATGCTCACGCTCACGCTCGCCGCCGCGCGAGCGGATCGCGGCCCGACCGCCCCGGCGCCGGGTCGTCTCGGGGGACTCCTCGGGGCTCGGCTCGGGCTCGATGTCAGGGAACTCGGGCTCGGTCTCGGCCTCGAACGGGGTTTCCGGCTCCGGGGTCGGCCGACCCGGGCGACCTCGTCCGCGCGGGTGCCGGCGGGGCTCACGGGCGGGAGGCAGCTCGACCTCGAGGGGTTCGGGGACGGTCCGGAAGCGGCCCGGCTCCTCGAGATCGAAGTCCATCGGCCGCGGCGGGGAGGAAGGGAGCCTGGAGCGTTGCGTGCGGCTCGGCGGCAGGTCGGGGTCGAACGACTCGGCCGGTCGGCCGATCCGGCCTCGGGGCTCTTCGGGCTCTTCGGGCTCGGCGGGACGCGGCTCGTGCTCGGCGGCCCGCCCGAGCGCCGCCTCCTCCTCCCAGGCGAGTGAGGGGAGCTCGGCCCGGGCGCGTCGGGACTCGTCCGGCTCCAGGGGCGGCTCCGGTTCCGGCCGCGGCGCCGGCTCGGCGGGGCGTGGAGGGGGCGGCGGCGACCAGTCGTCCACCAAGCCCTCGCCGAAGCGGCGGGGTTCGGAGCGGTCGCGCCGGCCTCGTTCTGAGCGCTCGGGGCGTTCGCGATCACGGGCCCGGTCGCGAGAGCGCTCTTCGATCCGGGGCGGGGGCGTGGAGTTCGGCTCGCGCTCCTCGGACGAGCGGCCGCGCCGGCGATCGTCGCGTTCGCGCCGGGGCTCGCGGGCGATGGGCTCGGCCTCGTCGTCCTGGTGCCGGTCATAGTATTGCGGCTCCACGTCGGAGACATGGAGGAACCCGTTGCGGCCCACCGAGAAGTCGACGAACGCGGCCTGGATCGCCGGCTCGAGGTTGACGATCCTGCCCTTGTAGATATTCCCGGTATAGCTCTCGTGACTCGTCCGCTCGACGTAAAGCTCCTCGAGGACGCCGTCTTCGACAATGGCGATGCGGCACTCCTCGGGCTGGAGCACGTTGATCAGCATTTCTTTCTTCATGCGGTCTGTCTTTCTGGCGGGATCACGGTTCCTCATGATCGGGTTAGGGGCGTCTCGGCCGCCGTCGCGTCCGGCGAGTGGGGCCGATCGTCGGATCGTGCCGGGGACTCGCCCGGGGCCGCGCGCGGCCGGGGCCCACCGCAGTCAGGGGACCAGTTCCATCTCGGTGCGAACCAGAACGGCCCCCTGTCCCAACGCGTCGCGCAGGCCGAGGGCGTCGATCACTTCTTCGGGTCGCGCCGAGACGTTGGGCGTCATCTTCATCCAAAATCGAAGCGTTCCGGGCGGGTCGATCGCGGCCCCGAGCACGAACGGCCGCAGGTCGATCGGGATCTCCCGGTCGCGATCGGGTCGACGTCGGGTGTAGGGCCAGGACGTGCTGGCCAGCAGCGCGGCCAGGCGGGCCCGCGTCTCCTCGAGGCGCGCGCCCGGGACGTCCAGCGCATACGCGACGATCCCGACCTGCGCGGCGCGGCCGGGGGCCACCGCCTCGGCGTCGAGCCAGTCGAGCCCCGGCGGGGTCGCCGCCGCGAGCCGACGGAGGACCTCGGCCGGCTCCAGCGGCTCGGCCAAGTCCAGCTCCACCACTTCCCGACGCCCCTCGATCCCCAGGCCCATGGCCAGCGGGAAGACCACCTTGGGGCGGGTGTTGAATCCCTGGCTCAGCGCCACGGGGATCGCCGCGCGGCGCAGCAACCGCTCCAGGCAGCGCATCAGGTCGTGATGGCTCACGAAGCGGAGGTCGCCACGCTTGGCGAAGCGGAGTCGCACCCTGGTCGCAGTCCTCATCGCGGTGCGTCCGGGCCCGGAGCGGGCCGCGCCAGGTCCCGGTCGGGCCAGGCC
>JAFANO010000305.1 GCA_019232645.1 Planctomycetaceae bacterium
GATTTCGAGCGGCGTCCCCTTGTAGCTGAGCGGGTCGAAGTTCTCGCCCGCGATGCACAGCAGGCCGCCCCCCTTCTCGGTGACGAACGCGACGAGGTTCTGCATCTGCGAGGCGCTCAAGAAGCTAGGGTCGGCATCGCCGAGGAGCACCACGTCGTAGCCGAAGAGCTCGTCGCGGCTCGCGGGGAGGGTGGACAGGGCCGAGCGGTCCTGCTCGCTGTACTCGGGGTCGGACGAGAACAGGACGACGCTCAGGTCGATCGTCTCCTCGCGCTCCAGGTAGTTCTTGAGGTAGCGATATTCGTACCGCGGCTCGGTGTCGATGAGCAGGACCTTGAGCCTCTCCTTGCGGACGTTGACGGTGCGCTCGATCCGGTTGTTCTCGGCCTGGAGCTCGCGGGGCCGGGGCTCGACCTCGAGGATATAGGTGATCTCTCCCGTCTGGCGCGGCCTGTGGCCGACCTCGACGCGCTTCGACTGGCCGTCGGGGGGCGCCGTCGCCCGGATCGACTCGATCTCGCGCGCGGCGGCGGGACCCTGCGACTTGGCGTCGCGCTCCAGCAGGTGGATCGTGACCTCTTGCCCGGCGAACCCCCGCGCCTGGAGCTTCGCCTGGAATCGGACCAGGTCGTCGACGAAGGCGACATCGTCGACGAGCAGCTCGGTCAGCTCGAGGTCCCGGGCGGGCTCGGGGTTGCCTAGGCCAACCGTGTAGATCGGCACCCCCTTGCGCGCGGCGAGCTCGGCGGCCTTGGACAGCGGCTCGCCGTCGGTCGTCTGGCCGTCGCTCAGCAGCAGGATCGCCGACGGAGGCGCGCCCCGCAGCTCGGTCAGGACGTCACGGACCCCTTTGCCCAGCCGGGTCTGACCGCCGGTGGGCTCGACCTTGCGGAGCTTCTCCAGCGCCCCGGCGACGTCCTCGGGTTTGTCCACCTCGGACAGCAAGCGCGCGGCCGTGGAGATGAGATAGAGGCGGACCTTGTTCTGCTTCTGCAGCTCGCGGAGGATCTGCCCGTCGTTTCGCGCCAGCCAACCCTGCGCGACGGCCAGCCGGCTCGGCTCGGGCTTGCCCGAGAGGTCGGCCAGGGCCCGCTTCGTCTTGGCGTCCTCGAACTGATCGACCACGGCCGCGCTCGCCGAGTCGTCGACCATGATCACGAACGAGGGCAGGCCGGTCCGCTCGACCGAGAGCACCGCCTCGGAGAGCATGAAGATCGCCAGCAGCACGAGCGTGATCCGGAGCGCCGCCAGCACCATCTTGGAGGGCAGGGGGGCCTGGCCCTCGCGGCGGTAGAGCCAGAAGATCAGGCCGGCGCAGCCGAGCACCACCAGCAGCGTGACGGCCTGCGGCCAAGGCCGCTCGAAGCGGATCTGCGGCACGATCGCCTCGCCGACCCGCTCCGGTTCCACTCCCAGTTGATCGGCCAAGCGGCGGAGCAGCGCATCGATCACGGGTGAAGGCCCTCGGCGAGGAGAATCCCTGAGAGAGATACGGATATCCGGGGGGACGTCGACGTCCCTCCCGGGTTCGTGCCGAGATCACCCCTGGGGTGCATGGTGCCCGAACCTCCAGGCGAGGATGGATTCGACGATCAGCAGGACCAGGACGGCGTAGAGCAGCGATCGATGCAGCTCGCCGCGACGGGAGACCGGCGTGGCGTTGCTGAGCAATTCCCTCCAGTTGGTGAAGAGGGCGAAGTTCCAGCCGGGGACGGCCTCGGCCAGGCCGGTGCGGTCGAGCTTGGCGGGGTCGCTTTCGGCGGGGTTCGGGTTCGCGGCGAAGAGGCTCTCGAGCGCCAGCGGCGGGCCGATCTTGACCTGGTAGGCGCCCGAGAGCTCGGTGTGGTCGAAGAAGAGCTGGCTGGCCCCTCCCGCGGCCTGGAGCTTGGTGGGGACGGTCTGGCCGTTGGGATCCACGACCGTGACGGGCGCCGAGGCCCCGATCGCGGGCAGCACCTGCTCGAGCGGCTGCCCGACCCGGACGTTCCGTTCGGCGAGCCGGTCCGATGCCGCCTGGAAGATCACCTGCTCCATGACGGGCGGGTAGCTCGGGTGGAGCGGCCAGGTGGTCCAGCCCGCGTCGGCCGAGGTCGCCACCTGGATCACGGTCCCCCGGTGCCGCGCGGCCTGGATCACGGCCGGGTCGCGGCGGTCGTCGTCGAACGCCAGCGCCACCGTCGCAGGTGAGTTTGGCGGCAGCGTGAGCCGGTGGAACTGCCACGTCTTCACTCCGGTCAGGCTGGCCTGCACCGACTCCTTCTCGCCCGCGAACGGCTCGATGATCGGGTGGCGATATTTCAGCGGGTCGAACCCGAACCCGGTCTGCTTCCTCGAGGCGTCGCCGACGCTCGGCCCGATCATCGCCGGCAGCAGCCCCTTGCCATCGGCGTAGAGCAGCCGATTGTAGTTGTCGGGCATCACCTGGTCGCCGCCGAAGACGACCACGCCGCCCCCCTGCTTGAGGTAGTCGTCCAGCGCGGCGACCTCGGCCTCGGTGAACTGCGCGATGTTGCAGAGCGCGACCGCGTC
>JAFANO010000444.1 GCA_019232645.1 Planctomycetaceae bacterium
CCAGCGCCGGCTGCGCCCGGTCGACGACCAGCGAGTCCATCAAATCATCAATCATCCCCGGGTTGTTGATCAGGATCTCGGAGAGGAACTGGCTCGTGGCGCAGAGCTCGACGTAGAGCCGCAGGGTCGGCGGGTTGAAGCTGAACAGCTCCCAGAGGATCGCCTTGGCGCCGAGCGAGGCCGAGACCTTCTCCAGGTTCGTCAGAGCCATGTCGGGGTTGGGTGCCCGGCTGACCGCCTGGAGCAGCCTCGGCGCGATCGCCGCGAAGAAATGCCGGCACCTGGCTTGCGAGAGGAACGGGAAGTCCTCGCACGCCAGCGCCATCAGGTTCTGATAGGCGACCTGTCGGTCCTGGAATGGGTAGGGAGCCAACGCCTCGGCGACGTGCTCGGGGGCGGGGTCGGGGTCGAGGACGAGGTCGACGATCGGGTCGGCGGCGGCGCCGGCGTCGTCGCGGAAGGCGTCGTGCAGCAGGTGGTTGAGGATCTTGCGGTTGAGGTCGGTCTTGGCGCGGTAGTCGTTGAGGAACCGTTGCGCGGGGCCGGCGCGGTCTTCCCAGGCGCTGGTCGGCGAGTAGCCCATCCGGATCGCCAGGATGCGCAGCTCTTCCAGGTCGCGGGGCATCTCGTGCGTCTGGCGGTCGAACATCGTCTGGAGGCGATGCTCGACCTGCCGGAGGAAGCGGTAGGTGTCCTCCATGAACGAGCTCTCCTCGGGGGTCAGGCACCCGACCTGCTCGAGCCGGGCGATCCCCCGGAGGGTGTTGGGGTGGCGGACCTGGGGATACTGGCCGCCGTGCAGGAGCTGGAGGAACTGGACGACGAACTCGACGTCGCGGATGCCGCCGCGGCCGGTCTTGACCTCGAACTCGGCGGTCCCGGCCGAGACGGTGCGCTGCTCGATCCGACGCTTCATCGCCTTGATCTCGCTGATCTCGGCGCCGCTGAGGTAGCGGCGGTAGACGAACGGCGTGATCGCGTCGAGGAAGGTCCGGCCGAGGTCGAGGTCGCCGGCGACGGCGCGGCACTTGATCAGGGCCTGGCGCTCCCAGGTCCGGCCGGAGGTCTCGTAGTAGCCCAGGGTCGCCGCCAGCGAGCGGGCCAGGGCCCCCTGGTCCCCCTCGGGCCGGAGCCTCATGTCGACGCGGTAGGCCCGGCCGAGCGCGGTGTGGTCGGAGAGGAGCCGGACGACGTCGCCGCCCATCCGGGCGAAGAACTCGGCGTTCGAGACGACGCGCGGGCCGGAGGTCTGGCCCTCGACGTCATAGAGGAAGATCAGGTCGATGTCGGAGCTGTAGTTCAACTCCTCGCCCCCGAGCTTCCCCATCGCCAGCACGACGAACCGCGCGGGCTTCCCCTTGTGCCCGGAGGGGACGCCGTGCCTGGCCTCGGCCCGGCGACGTGCCAGCCGGCAGGCGACCTCGACGCAGGAGTCGGCGAGTTGCGAGAGGTCCGAGGTGATCACCTCGAGCGGGGCGCCGCGCACGATGTCGTCGTAGCCGATCCGGAGGATCTCGTGCCGGCAGAACCGCCGCAGCACCATCCTCTCGGACGCCTCGTCGCGGGCGTCGACCGCCTCGGCCCAGAGCTCGGCGATCAGCGCCTCGCGGTCGCGCCGCTGGGCGCCGCCGCGGAGCCAGTCGAGCAGGGGCGGGTCGCGGATGATCAGCTCGCTGAAGTGCTGGCTCGTGCTGAAGAGCTGGACCAGGACCTCGGTCGTCCGGGGATGGCCGATCAGGTCGCGCAGGGTCGCCTCGGGCTCCGGGCAGGCCGCCACGAACCGTTCCAGGTTCGTCAGGGCCATGTCGGGATCGGGACACCGCGGCAGGACGCTGTGGAGCTGGGCCGCGAACAGGGGGATCAAGGAGCGGGGCCGCCCCCGCTCGGCCAGGTCGCGGAAGTTGCGGAATCCGCGCTCGGGGTCGCGGACCCCCAGGCCTGCGAGCCAGCGCCGGGTCGCCTCGGGATCTTCCAGGACGGTGGAGAACCAGTCGGCGGTCGCGAAGAGAGAGTCCGCCATCATCCGGGGGATACCACGAAGAGCCGAAAAAACATCGGGTACGCACAGGCCAGAGATCCACGTTAGCAAGAGATCGGCGGGGAGGGAACCGATCCTCCCGGTTCGACTCCGACGCTTCGGCCGGGTCCGAGTCGCCTCACGAAGTCCGGGCGGCCCTCGTCAGGGTCCCGCGAAGTTGGTGACGCCGTGTTGGAGGTGGCGGAAGATCATCTCGACGTCGCCCCGGCTGATCCCCAGCGAGGTGGCGATCGAGCGATCGTCGGCGCCCGGGCGCATCAGAGAGAGGACGTAGGGCGCCAGGGACCGTAGGCGGTCGGGCAGGGGGGGGGCCGGGGTGAACTTGCGATGGGCGCACCATGGGTCGCCCAGGTCGACGAATCCCGGATCGAACCAGTACTCGCGCCCACCCCGGCGGAGCAGGTCGAGGAACCAGCCCTCGAAGCTCGACGCGATCACGCGCGGGGGGCTCCGCGACTGGTCGTCGCCCGACGTGAAGATCGGGCAATCGCCCCCCGGCCAGCGGTAGGCCAGATCGATGCAGACGGTCTCGACGTTCGGGTTGCCCAGCTCGAACCAGCTCTCGGGCTGCACCACGAGGTCGGGGACCCGGGCGAACGGCACCATCGGGCCGATCGCCGAGAGGGGGTGGATCAGCGGGCCGGTCTCGAGGTAGAAGCCGTTCGAGAGCATGAGCCAGGCCCGAAGGCTCTCGGGGAGCCGGTAGCCGTGCCGGCGCTCCCAGGCATCGACGAGGCGAGGTTCGGTCCCCGGCCGGCATGGGGTGGTGTCCCGGCCACGGAGGGAGTCGAGGGCCTCGGGCGCCGGCGCGTCGGCGGGATCGATCCCGACCGTCGCGACCCAACGACCCACCAGGTCGTTGAGCTGACTCCCCATCCGTCGCTCCCCCTACGCCGTCGGTGCGGCCAATTCCGTCGTCGCCACATGACCAACCAGCGTGACCGCGCTGGCATCCTCCACCACGACCGGCACGAACTGCCCAATGAGGCGCTCATGGCCTTCGAAGGCAACGATCCGGTCGCAGGCCGTCCGGCCCGCCAACTGCCCGAACTCCCCGACCTCGTCGCGCCGGGCCGCCGTCTTGCTCGGCCCCTCGACCAGGACCTCGACCGTCCGTCCCAGGAACCGGCGGTTGTCGTCCAGGCTGATCGCCGCCTGGATGGCCAGAAGGTCCTGGTTCCGCCGCTTCTTGACCTCTTCGGGAACGTCGTCGATGAAGAGGATGTCGGCCTTGGTGCCCCGACGCGGGCTGTACTTGAAGATGAAGCTGTTCTTGAACCGGGCCCGCTCGACCAGCCGGACCGTGCGCTCGAACGACGCCTCGGTCTCGCCGCAGAAGCCGACGATGAAGTCGCTCGAGACGGCGACTTCGGGGATCGTCTCGCGGACCCTCGCGAGCATGTCGTCGTAGAGGGCGACCGTGTACGTCCGCTTCA